>CAZWLI010000065.1:0-4420 GCA_964634525.1 uncultured Candidatus Peribacteria bacterium
TTTCATTGATGATAACAAGCTACCGGGCGATCCGGCCAAAATCACTTGGGATTTCGGCGATCGGGTCGCGGGTATGGATCATCAAGCGGAAGGCGTGCTTCAGATTATGGATAGCGCGGGAAAGAAAGTTCGCGGAGAACCTTTGCGCGTGAGCTTAAGCTGGGAGAAGGGAATGAAAGTCAATGGCCAAGAGGGGCTTCGCGGAGAGTTTTTCGTCATCGATGGAGAACTCCCCCTCAAGGTTGAGTTTTTACCCGCCTCTGGCGGGCCACGCGTTCATGTCGAGGCTCTTGATCCCTTCGATTCAGCAAGCAAGCCTCAGGATGTCACCTTTGATACCCATGATGATTATCGTCTGAAATGGTTGCAGGTTTCCCCGAGCGTGGTCGTTGGTCAGCCCATTTCCGTGTCATGGCAGGTTGTCAGTCCTCGGGGAGTTTTGTCCTTGGAGAAGAAAAAATTCCAGCTGAAGACTGAGACACAGGGGGTTGTTTCCACCTTCACGGTACCCATGAAGAATGCCAAGGCTGAGATCTCGATTCCTGGCAGTGCATCTTTCGGTGCCATGAAGATCACAATCGATGATGCTGATTTTGGAAACCTCGCTGCGGATATTCCTATCCTGGGCGACAGCGTGGCGAGTATTCGTATTGATGACGCCAATGTTGCCGGAAGCGAACTCAAATTTCAAATCTCCGGCCGCGATCGTTATGGCAATTCGGCTTCGCTGAAGAGGCGACTTGTTTTTGCCACGCTCACGGGCAAAGGAGCTCTGAAGATGGCAGAAAAAACACTGATTGCGGATGCGGATTCACCTGTGTTCAGCATTCCGCTGTCCACCTCCTCGGATCGGCTCAAGCTCGAGGTGAGGCTTGATAGTCTGAAAGATCCGGTCAGCAAAGAAATCCCCTGGAGTCAGGGTATTTCCCTCACGGATGCGAAGAATCTATCCTTTCAGACGCCGTACCTCGTGCTCGGAGGCTCGGCGTTTGGCGACTACCGTACCCCGGACAACATTGCTGCGAGCATCCTTTTTTCTGCTCGCTCGTCGGTGCAGGCTATCACCACGGAGCTCACGCCCCACTGGGGAGCTCAGCGCCTCCTTGGCATCTGGCCAAGCGGACGCCTGACTTTGGGTGGAGATCTGGAGACCAAGGTGGTGCTCGAAGATTCTCGCCCAACCGTCGTTTTCGTCAGCTTAGGTCAAGAAATTGCCCGTCTTCACGTCAACCCGCAAGATCTGAAATTCCAGGCCATCACGGACAATCCCGGCTTCACCTGGAAAAAAAGTCTTGGCAAAGGCAAAGCCATCTTGGTTTCGGACTCAGGTCGATTTGAGAATTCTGAACTGATCGCGGAGGATGGCAGCAAGATCGCTCATTTCGAAAATGATCTCTCGCTGAAGCTGGAAGATGCTGATGTGGAGCTGCAGCTGGCGAACGAAGAAGGCGACGCTTTGATTCTCGAATTTGTCCGAGGCACGGACACGATCGCCAGGTGGTATCTTGGCTTCACGGTTTCAGACGTACTGCTTCGCGATCCTAGCGCGCTCTCACTTGCGCTGAACTCGAGCAAGGATCTTCACGCTGAAATGTTTTATGGAGAGGATTCCACGGCTGGCGCGCGCGGCCTTCGAGTGGTTCAAGATGGTGAGCCGACGAGACTCCCCCAAGGCCAGGGCAAAGCTTCTCTGGCCAAAGTTCGTGAAAGCAATGGAGAGGGATTTTCTGGGGACGATAAATTTGCGCTGGCCTACATGGCGGGCAATACCGTGGGAGAGAGCACCCTGCTTCAGAGCGAGGGAATCATCAATCTCGGTGACCCCGTTGTTTCTCGTCAGGGTGTGAGGAAGGACTACAGCATCGGGCAATTCATCGCCTCTCCGGAAGGCGGCGGGAGCATCACCCATCTGCTGCGACTTGATGTCGAAGGTGACAAACAAGATGATCTCCTGCTCGTGGTGAACCATGGCGACCGAAGCACCGTGAGCTATTTGCAGGGTCAAGGCGAAGGCAAGCGATGGGGAGAGGTGAGTGATCTTCTTTCTCTTGGCAGAGGTGTTCGCGATGTGAAAGCCGTGAATGGCAAGCATTTGCTGATTCTCTACGAGAGCGGGCAGATGATGATCGAGAATAATTTCGGAGGGAGGTTTGAGGAAGGCGCGGTTGATCTTTCGTTCCTCGGCAGTTTGCCGACCATTTCCAGATTTTCCATCGCGGATTTGGACCAAGATCACTTTGATGATCTCGTACTGCTCACGGGAAACCGTGAAGTCTGGATTCTCTACGGGAAGGAAACATCAGTGGGCTATCGATTCGGAGGCGACACCGCTGACCGCCAGCTGCTCACGACGATCCCCGTGAGTCTGGAAAATCTCTCGCATTTCAAATCCGCGTTTTGGGTTGCCGCGAAGGCAGCACCCCAGCCGGAGATTGGCTGCCATGACCAGCGCGTCGAATGTCAGATGCACTATTTCAAAGCCTTCTCGGGATTTGAAACTCCCGAAATTCTTCCCGAGAATGATCCCACGGATCGCCTCGCAGCGCTCGAAGCGCTTCAGGCCGGGAAGACAACCCCCCCCGAAGCCCAGGATGAAAAAAAGCCAGCCCCTTCTGATTCCTCCTACCTTGTTCGCCTCGACAAATCCGGCTCCTACGAAAGCTCCGTAAAATTGAGTTTCCCCACGGTCAAAGAGGGAACAGGTCTGAATGTGGGAGACAAAATTCCGATGAAGGTGACGGTCACGCCGGTCAAGAAAGAAGATCAGTTTGTGCTTCAGTTTGATCCCGGTGATGATTTCAAGCTGAGCACTTCCATTGACTGTGATGGCTGCTCCGAGGCGCTTTCCGTGTCGAAAGGGAGCGACAGTCTTTTTTCCTTGGAAGGTTCTCTTCGCTCTCCCGTCACCCTTTCTTTCAGTCTCGAGTATCGTCACCTTCCGGATTTTTCTTTCCAGATCTTGAAGACGAATGCTGATGAATATCCGGACATCGGCATCAATGTCGGCGCCAATGACTCCGGCATGATTCAGGTCTTCGAATCTCGCGGCAAACGAAAATTTGCAGATACAAATTTTGGAGCTGCACAATCTTCCTCCCCCTTGCAAGGGGGTCAGGGGGGTCTCAATGACGACTCTTTCAACAAGCTCTCCGATCTGATGCGCGGGATTGGCATCGAAGGAAAGTCCAAAGAAGAGATCAAGGGGATGATATTGCAGCAGGAAGGAACAATGCAGAAAAAAGCGGATACGCTCATGGACACCGTGCATCAGGATGAGAATAAAAATGGCTATCCGGACGTGTATGAGGAAGTGAAGCAGAAGGGGAGTTCGTCTTTGCCGAAAACAGGCTCCTCCCTCTTGCCAAGGAGGGAGGTTGGGAGGGAGGTCTTGTCCTGGTTCACCTCCCTCGTTCATTCCGCAAAGGCTCAGCAGCAGGCTAATCCCGAGTTCCGAGGCGCTACGGATTTCGGTACCGGACTGCAAAATTATCTCAGCAGCCAAGAGCGGGTCGTGGAGGCCGTGTCCGCCAATGTCGCGACCCTGATCCGAGTTCTCAAGTGCAGCCGTGGCTGCTTACCGCTTCCGCTTAATTTTGCTTTCCTTGCTCCGGGACCCATCAATGTCCTTGGCGTCCCGGCAGGATTTGATCCGGGGATACCGGTTTTCGGACTTTCTCCGGCACCCTTCTTCATCTGGCCTCCACTGGTGCCCTACCAGGCGACGCAGTTTCGCATCTACATTTCTCCAACCCTCACCCTTGGAGTTGGCATCGCGCTCTGCGCTGGGCCGTATCTCGTTGGCCAGTGTTTCGTCTTCGCCGTGCCGATGCCGGATCTGGGGCAAGAGAGCGTATGTGCGGCTTTCAAGCAGGCCATTCGCGACATGATGCGCGGGATCACCGAGGCGGTGGGTGAGGTGCAGGCCTCGCTCGATTCCGTTGCCAATTCGCTGAATCAAACTGGCGTCATCAAGGCAAAGACCAGGCACTCCAATCTCGACGATGCTTCAAACCTTATTGGCGTCAATCTTGGGGGAGCTCGTCACAAACAAGGCGTGCAGAAATCTGATCCGAAAATTACCCTGCAGCCCATTCCTCGGATTTTCGTGGAGTGGTGGGATCGTCAGTGGGAAGAGATCATCAATTCCCTCACGGATCTTCCGAAGATCAGCATTCGCATTCCCGACGTGAGGCCCGATGCCATTGCCAATCAGTCCGGACAGTTTGCCGACAAGTTTGGAGAAAAATTTAAAAAAACTTTTACCACTTCGGGAATTGGCCTGGCGCCAATCTACGACCTCATCAATAGTCTGCCCATTCTTCATCTCAACCCTAATATCGTGAAGATCCAGATCCCGTGGTTTGAGCCCGGCATTCTGCGCAAGATCGAGCAGTCGCTCTACCGATTCCTGTTCCAATTT
>CAZWLI010000066.1:0-1734 GCA_964634525.1 uncultured Candidatus Peribacteria bacterium
AAGCGTTCGCATCATGGAGCCTCACCTCTGCACGATGTGGAAGGACGCTCAGGCGAAAGGTGAACGATATTTCCCGCATGAATACTTCCGACGACTCTTCTCCGAAAATCTGATCAAGCCAGACCCCATGGCCAATCCCGACGACTGCTGGGCTTACGCTGCGTACCAGAAAAATATCCCCATTGTGATCCCAGGCTTCGAAGACTCCACGATGGGCAACATCTTCGCGAGCTACACCTACGGTGGTAAATACCGGACAGACAAAAGCACCATGCTGAGCCCAACGCTCATAAAAACCGGTCTTGAGTACTTCACCTCGCTCTACGACTGGTACCAGGAAAATTCGGAAAAATCCCCCATCGCCTTCCTCCAGCTCGGTGGTGGTATCGCAGCCGATTTCCCCATCTGCGTTGTACCCTCCCTCAAGCACGATCTCCAATACCCCAAAGTCCGCGACTGGGCAGGCTTCATAGAAATCGGATCATCTCCGATGTCCTACGGCTCCTACTCCGGCGCTGGTGGTAAAGAAAAAATCACCTGGGACAAGCTCGCAACGACGAGCTACTACCAAATCATTCAGAGCGATGCGACCGTGGTCTTCCCGTGGATTGCGGGGATATTGCTGGGGCTGTAGTTCGGATTCTCAAGAGGGCTTTATGCTCTTCTCTTTTCCTCATTCTCCAGCCTCAGCCTGAGTTGAAAAATCAAATCCTCCTTGAGGTGCTCTTTCACCCAAAGCTTCTGTTTTTCCGTGAGGAATTCGCCGATGCCATCAAGGATATAAGCATTTTTATAGTTCTCGACGTGATCGACAGCTTTTTTCAGATATTCAGGAAAAGAAATCCCACTGCTCTCTTCTACAATTTTCTCATTGAGAGGCCATAATTTATGGAAGAAAAACCACACATCATAGAGATCTCGATTCACGGGACTTCTTCTCTCACACATGGCCATTAGCTTGTGCGCAAACATATCTTCTCTCGTCATGACGAGCATGGGAGTGCCTAAATATGATTTCACCACATACTGAGCAGGAGCCTTTCTTCTGGAAATTTCTATCTTCAGCTCACGCTCGCCTTTGACATAAGAAAGAAGGAAAAAAAGAGTAAAGTGCTTGATAACCTTTTCTCGTACCGTTCCAAATTCCGAGAGAAAACCTCCGAGTTTCTCAAAAACAGTGTTTTCCTCTTTTGTGTCGAGCAGATTGAAATCAAGATCTACAGAAAATCGGTCAAGGTCATAAAATAAATAGGCAGCAGTTCCTCCTTTAAAGCCTAGAATTTTGGCGAGATCTTTCTCATCATAGATTCTTTTCAGGACCGTTATCATCACCGATCTGTGGGTATTTGGATTAAGCATCTTTCGCAAGTTTAGAGAAAAATTCGACACGTTTCATCAAGGCCTTATTGTCAAAAATCGCAGCTATGTCAAAACACTTCTCGAAGTCGAGTGACGAAAGATGGTCAAACGAAGCTGCTTTTCTGACGTAGAGAAGATCGACAAATGCTCTTTCTTTTGTGGCACGAAAATACTGCGCTCCCTTCTCAATACCAAAAGTATTGGTGAGAATCTCATTCCTGATTTTTCGATAGACAAAAGTCTGACCATCGGCGGTAAGAGTTCGGGTCAAATAACTGGCGATAAAAATACTGCTGGAATACTGAAAAAGAACTCCCTCCTCCGCAAGCACCGTCTCAAAACTGATATACGATGGAGGATAAATCTTGGTCGCCA
>CAZWLI010000067.1:0-4445 GCA_964634525.1 uncultured Candidatus Peribacteria bacterium
CGGAAAATCAAACATGATGTCCACGGTACGCTTGGAATAGTGTGAGAGCTTTTCCTTGGGATGTTCGTACTCACTCACATGCTCCTTTTTAAGTCCGATCATTTCCGTCCAGCGATGCATATTCGCAAGCCAGTGCTCGAATACTTCTTGCCAGTCTTTTTCCCGGATGAAGTACTCGATCTCCATTTGTTCGAGCTCCAACAGGCGAAAAATAAAATTCCCGGGCGTGATCTCATTGCGGAAAGCCTTACCAATCTGTGCCACTCCGAAAGGAACCTTCACGCGCATCGTGTCGATGATATTTTTGAATTCCGTGAAAATGGCTTGAGCCGTTTCGGGACGGAGATACACGACTTCATCCTTGTCACCCGTTTTGCTCAATTGCGTTTGGAACATCAGATTAAAATGCCGAGCAGGAGTAAAATCAGCCTTCCCACACTTCGGACATTTCACCTTATTTTCCTGAATAAGTTTCGTAAGGTCATCAAGAGAAATGCCTTCGGCTTCAACCTTCAAACTTTTTTCGATCAGATGATCCGCGCGATGCCTCGCTTTGCAATTTTTGCAATCGACCATCGCATCATGAAACGCCGCCACATGTCCGGAAGCTTCCCACGTCTTCGGATGAAGCAAAATCGGCCCATCCATGCCGACCATATCCGCACGCTCCTGCACAAAGGTCTTCCACCAGAGGTCTTTGATATTCTTCTTCAGCTCTGATCCGTAGGGCCCATAGGTATAGCTATTCGCAAAGCCCCCATAAATCTCCGATCCCGGGTAAATGAATCCCCTTCTTTTGCAGAACGCAACGATCTTGTCCATCTCGACCATAGAGCATTAAAAAAATCTGCTCCAGATTGCCACACTTTCCTTGAAATATCCATTCCAGTAGACATCGTCACCGAGGATCTTCATTCCTCGAAACTTTAGCCCCATCTCCCCTTGGAAGGGGGTTAGGTGACCGAAAGTGCCTACCCCTTCCCCCAGCACTTTCGGGGCAATATACATCATGAGCTCATCGGCAAGACCTTGGCGAAGAAACGATGACCACACACTGGACCCTCCTTCGACGTAAAGAGAGCTGATGCCCATAGCACCAAGCTTTGAAAGCACCTGATGAAGATTCAAAAAACCGGATTTATCAGCATCAATCTCAATAATCTGAACGCCTTTTTCGATCAGCTGATTTTTCCGAGTGCCTCTTCTGCGAATATTTCGAGAGCAAAAAATAATCGTGCCGGGTCTGACGACATGGCTCGACAGAGGAGTGCTGAGCGCAGCATCAAGGATAATCGGTCGAGTCTCGAGAAGCTTCGGATTATCGGTGATCACCGTCTTCACCCCCACCAGGATCGCATCAAAAGCAGCTCGCATCTTCTGAACATGTTCTTTGGCTTTCTTTCCGGTGAGCCAGAGTTGCTGACCTCGGTCGAAGGTAATGCGACCATCCAGCGACTGAGCGATTTTCAAGGCAACCCAAGGTCGCCTTTTTTGAATCCAGGTGAAGAAGAATCTGTTTTGCCAAACTAATTGCTGTGTCAGGGCTCTCTCTTGAACCAGCCTTATTTCGATTCCCGCCTTCTTGAGCATCTGAATTCCTTTCCCTGAAACTTCCGGATTCGGATCCCGTAAACCAATCACCACATTCTTCACTTTTTTTTCTAAGATAATGTCCGTGCAGAGCGGAGTTTTTTTGTTTCGGTGAACGCAGGGTTCCAGCGTGACGACCAGCACATCACTCGGAAGAATTTTGCCCTTGAATTTCGAAAGTAAATTCCTCTCCGCATGACCTTCTCCATACTTTCGATGATAGTCCTGAGCAATGATTTTTCCTTTCCGCACGAGGACGGAACCTACCACCGGATTCGGCGAAACGGATCCCCTGCCTTTTTCAGCAAGTTTCATACATTGTTTCAAAAAAAGATCCGGAGCATTCTTCATTTCTAACAAGTTAAAAAGCTAAAAGCGAACAAGCTATCTCAGATGTCCTAATTTTTCCTGCTTCGTCTGCTGATATTTTTTCCCTCGCTCGGTTTTCAGAGGCAACATAACCGGCACCCGTTCGACTTCAAAGCCAGCCTCTTCGAGCGCTTTGATTTTGTCCGGGTTGTTCGTCAAAAGTCTTAATTTTTTTACTCCAATGCAGTTCAGCATCTCGACAGGAATATCGTAATTTCGTTCGTCAGCTTGGTGGCCAAGAGCCAGATTTGCCTCGACGGTATCCATACCTTTTCTCTGGAGCTCATAGGCCTTGATCTTTTCCGTAAGTCCCAGTCCCCTGCCTTCCTGCTTCAGGTAGATCAAAATACCGCCTTCCTGCTGAATCCTCTTCAGAGCGAAATGAAGCTGCGGTCCACAGTCGCAAAACTCTGAAGCAAAGATATCGCCTGTCGCGCACTCCGAATGGATTCTCACAAAAGGAACAGGTGCCTCATTCCGGCTAGGCGCTCGCCAAGGTTTCACGAGAGCGATATGCTCTTTGCCTGTTTTCTTCTCGCGATACACGAGGAAACAAAACTTTCCGTACTCGGTCTCGAGCTCAGTCTCCGCCGTTCTTTCGACATTTTTCATGAAAGCCTTCTTCATTGAACATTCATTGATAATTGATAATTGAAAATTATTCCACTGATCTTATCAAACTCTCAATACTGATAAGTTTCAAACCATGCTGTGTCTTGAACCGAAACAGATCCTCCCGCCTCATCATCTCCCCATCTTCTCGAATAATCTCACAGATTACGCCGACTGATTTGAGTCCGGCACACTTCAGGAGTTCGAGGGTCGCCTCGGTGTGGCCTTGCCTGCCAGCGAGTCCTTCAGGATCCGCAATGATGGGGAAAACATGTCCCGGCGAGACAAAGTCTTGCTCCACACAAAGATCATCGGCCAAGGCCTGAATGGTCTTTGCACGATCATTCGTCGAAATACCGGTGGTGATACCCATTTTTACATCACAGGAGACGGTAAATTTGCAGTGGGTTTTTTCCTCGTTTTTACGCACCATCAGGGGAAGGCTCAGCTTCATCGCTCGATTCAAGTCCATGGGCACACACACCAGTCCCTTGGCATGGCTGATCATGAAGTTCACATCGTTTGGTTTGCAAAACTCTGCGGCCATCACGAGATCACCTTCATTTTCTCGCTTCTCGCTATCCACGACAATGACCATTTTCCCCGATCGAAGATCTGCCAGTGCTGTAGAAATAGGATCAAAGAAAGAAAGCTTGTCTTCAGGGAGAGGTTGTGATACCGTGAGCTTACCTTGGGCCGTAGTGCTTTCAGGTTCCGTCCTGATCGAGTACGGCTCTTTTTTGTGAAGCTCTAGAAAAGCCCGAGAAAAGGTAATGGTTTGCCACTTATTTCCTGCTGCCTTTTTTAACAATCTCGCGCATCGATAAATATTAGGAGAAATAACCATTCCAAACTTTTTCCGATGCTGCAAATAATCAACGAGAACAGCAAAGTCACCATCATTCGTAACGAGAACAGCTTTTTCAAAATTTTTATAATCCTTCATGACTTGCACCGCTAATTCCATATCAATATTACCTTTCACAATATTTCCTTTTCTCCTTGCCTCTTTAAAGATTAATTCATATCCACAACCTTTGAGATAATCATAATAATCCTTTTGTTCTGAGAGGTAGCCCAAAAAAAGGTACGCCTTATCAACTTCATACTTCTCTTTCAAAAAAATGAGAAATTTTCTCCAATCGAGCTCCCAACCTAAATATTGAATTCCAAATTGGACATTACTCGTATCAATAAAAGCGTAGTTGTTGAAAGATTTTTGCATATCACGTTAGGGATGTTCTAACCACCACAGAGCGACCTCCGCGGCGAGCTTACCCTTGTTATTTTTGCCAGAGCTTCTTTTCACCGCATACTCTTCGGAAAAACAAGCCAGCACCTCAAAAACAATCGGAATTTCTTCTTCCAACATGACATCCATGCAGCCGCGCGCACATTCCTGCGCCACCAGATCGAAGTGAAGGGTTTCGCCTTTGATAATGCATCCGAGCGCAATGACCAGGTCGTAGCCACACCTCGCCAACTGCTGAGCCTTGAGAGGAATTTCAAAAGCTCCCGGTACCTTGAAAACTTCAAAAGGAATTTTTTCTTTTTTCAAAACATCTTCTGCGCCCTTAAGAAGCCTTTCGCCGATCTCAGGATTGAAGGTGGAAACGACGATGGCAATTCTTTTATTCATGGACAGGTAAGAATTCTTGCCAAAAATTTCAGCATCAGATCGGTTTCGATATTGATCCGGTCTCCAACCCTTCTGCTGCGAAGATTCGTATTTTCCCATGTGTACGGGACAATCGCAACCTCGATCTCAGCTTTTTTATCATCCACTTTCGTCAAGGTGAGAGCGATACCATCCAGGACAATGATGCCCTTCAGGATGATGTACCTGAGAAGCTTTTTGGGGACTTTTATCGTAA
>CAZWLI010000068.1:0-2132 GCA_964634525.1 uncultured Candidatus Peribacteria bacterium
G
Organism: uncultured Candidatus Peribacteria bacterium; assembly: GCA_964634525.1. Taxonomy (GTDB): domain Bacteria; phylum Patescibacteriota; class Gracilibacteria; order JAUYGZ01; family JAUYGZ01; genus CAZWLI01. The sequence continues at coordinate 2 of CAZWLI010000068.1, forward strand.
CGGATGATGAATCTCTTGCTTTTGTGGATGCCCACGGGATCAATGCGTATCGCGGAAGGAATTTTGGCGATGGGCCGGCCAGTGTTTTTAGAGAGTTTTCCAACATTTGAGATATTTCGAATACTCTTTTCACCGTTCGCTCACTATGAAAATTTTCCATTTATTATCCTGCTCATTTCTGGCCTGATTCAGTATTTTTTTATTGGTTATATAGTGGGACAGGTAATTGTTTTCACAAAAAATCAATTAAAACGTTTTTTCTGAACACCATACAACAGCCGCGTATGCGGTTCTGCACAAAATAGGCTTTTCTTCCGTCTTGATCAGTAAATGCATGGTGGAGCCGATCCTCCTCCGTAGCAGTTATCCAGTGACTAGAGCCACCACATTGCTACTGCGGAGGACGGGCGAGACTTGCACCCACAACTCGGGTTTCAGCCGGATGTTTTACTATTAAACTACAGCCCAGTGCACCCACCATGCCAAGGCATATTACAGAAAAACCCTTCCTCGCGGAAGAGTTTCTATGAAACCCGGGAAAGCCATAATTTAATACGAAATCCGACTTGTGACTACATGGTAGCAAACCTCTACAAAAAATCAACCTGAAATGAAAAAATTCTCACACCCCTTCCACCCTCCTCCTCCGATATCTCAAGAGATGTTCTCGAAATATTTTTTTCAACTTTCCCCTGGCTGACTTGAAAAAAGGAACGGATTTTTTTCTCTTCTTCGGAACGATGAGGCAACGTTCCACAATCTTCACGAGGTGTTGAAGGGCAAGGGACGCGTTGCGGGCCTGGTACCGAGTTTCCTGATTCACGACCTGGATTACGCCCTTTGGGAATTTTTGGAGCAAGCGAAACTGCTCTCTCGGAGAGAGTCTGGAAGACTGGATGTGAAAGAGGAGGAAGACCTTCGTCTCCGTCTTATTCACGTTCTGGCCACCGGGCCCGGATGAGCGGGCGAAGATTTTGCTGATGCCTGGCTCAATTTTTAAAAGGAGGTCAGAGGACATAGGGGGGAGGGGCAATCAAGATTGGGCATTGAGGAGATACATCAGCAGGTGAAAATCAAATTCTCCCTCTTATCCCGCAGCAGCGGGGCAGGGGGGTCACGCGCCATGACACTTCTTAAACTTCTTCCCCGATCCGCAGGGGCAGGCGTCATTGCGACCTGTCTTCGTCACCTCACCCCCCAACTCCCTTTCCTTTGAAGGAGAGGGGGAGGGTATCATTTCCCGATCTTCAGTCTCGATATCCTCCACTTCCTCCACATTGGTTTGAATCACAGGAGCCTCCTGTCGGGGAATCCGAACCTGAAACTCCATGCGAAGCAATGTTTGAAGTGTGTTGGAATCAATAGCTTCCATCAGACGTTCAAAAAGCGAGAATGCTTCTTTCTTATATTCAATCAGGGGATCTTTTTGGCCATAGGCCATCAGCGAGACTTTTTCCCGAAGCTTCATCATGGTGTCGATGTGCTCAATCCAGAGACCATCGATGGTCCGAAGGGTCACTTTCTTTTCAACATCAAAGAAGAAGGGGTCATTCTTCAGCCCATCCCGCTTGCTCTCGAGCTGTGAGGTCAAAAGGATAATGAGAAACTTCTGAAGTTCATCGCGCGAGTTGAGCATCTTCATCGGCTCCAAAGTATCATCAGGCGCCCCGGTCAGATGGTGGATGAGATCATGAAGCTGCTTGAAATCCCACTGAGAGGAGTCTCGCGAAGCCGTAAGGAGCGGAATCATTCCGGCACAGACCCGATGAATCATGTCCACGATCATCGAATGAATATTCTCATCTTTGAGAATCTTTCTCCTGCGCTCATACATGATGCTCCGATGCTTGTTCATGATGTCGTCATACTGGACGAGGTGTTTTCGGATATCGAAGTTGTGTCCCTCCACGCGCTTCTGCGCTGATTCGATGGAGCGCGTGATCAGACTGTTCTCAATTGGCATATCCTCCGGCACCTTCAGAGCCTCCATCATGTTCTTCATCCGCTCACCTCCGAAAAGGCGCATGAGTTCATCGTCCATGGAGACATAGAATTGACTGACTCCAGGATCGCCCTGACGCCCGCTGCGCCCTCGCAGTTGGTTATCGATGCGGCGAGACTCGTGACGTTC
>CAZWLI010000069.1:0-2029 GCA_964634525.1 uncultured Candidatus Peribacteria bacterium
AAGAAAGATCGTGAATTTTAGAGATGTCTTGTATGCCATATTCCCCTACTTCGTTCCGGCGTTTTTGGTGTACCTGTGGATAGCGGGAAGGAAAAGCTAATTTTTCGAGGCGGTGCCGAGCATTAAAGCTCTGGGATCGTAACCATGGTATCATTTCTGCACCCTATGGTGCAATAGATTTTTTAAGGTATGAACAAACGCAATATCTTCCTCTGGGCCTTCTACGACTTCGCGAATTCGATCGTCGTGATCACTTTCTTGTTGTACTTCTCACAGTGGCTCACGATTGATCAAGGGGTTTCGGATTTTTGGTACAACATGCTCTATACCGGCGGCACGGTCATGCTCTTCTTCACCGCGCCCGTGCTCGCCAGCCTCAGCGATAGAAATCAAAAGGAATGGAAATATCTTCGAACGATTACGGTCTTTAGTTTTCTCTTTTTCTTTCTCTCCTCGATCGCTGCGCTCAATGGCCATTCACTGATGGCAGCACTTGGATTTCTGCTCGCGAACTACTTCTACCAATTTTCCTTTGTTTTTTATAATCGATTGCTGGAAGCCATTGCACCGCCAGACCAAACAGGATTTATTTCCGGTCTCGGACAGACTGCGAACTGGTTGGGAGCTGTTACTGGCATTCTTCTGATGCTTCCTCTCGCGCATGCCGGTCGTGCCCACCCCCTTCTCCCGGCGACCGTGCTCGGTTTTCTTCTCACCATTCCGGTATTGCTCTTCTTCCGATATCCGAAAGCTCCGCTTCCTCTCGAAAAAATAAGTTTGAAAGCGGAATACAAATCACAATGGAGGCATTTCAAAAGCCTCATCGGCGTATCGGGCATGGGGGTTTTTCTCCTCGGATATTTTTTCTTCAATGACGCGATCATCACGATGAGCTCAAATTTCCCGATTTATCTGGAACAGGTCTTTCAAACTCCAGACAGTACAAAATCCCTTTTTGCGGCAGCAATTCTGTCCCTCTCGGCTGTGGGAGCTTTCATTTCAGGATGGGTTTCGGATCGCATTGGACTCAGAAAGACACTCTTCATCATCCTGGGAACATGGATCGTTGTTTTCCCGCTGCTTTCTTTTCTGACAAATTTTACCTTGTTTGGTATCGTCTGCGTGATGGTAGGACTTCTCTACGGAGCTATTTGGACGGTCACCAGAGCCGTGATCATCGTGCTTTGCCCAAAAGATAAGCTCAACTACGGCATGAGTTTTTACACGCTCTTTGAACGCTTCTCAACGCTCGTTGGTCCTCTTGCTTGGGGGATTGCGACTTCCTTCACGAGTCTTGGAACCGATCGCTACCGCATCGCGATGTTTTCCATGGGCATTTTCGTGGCGATTGGTTTTGTCATCGTGAGAAAGATTCCAGAACTTAATCGAGCAGTATGAAAAAAACAATCTTCAAATCCTTTCAGCGCCTGCTCTTGCTGATGCCAGGGTTTTTTCTTCTCTATCTGGTGAGGTTTCAGCTTCCTGTGGGGTATCCCCTCCCCACGAATGTTTTAGAATTTTTCACAGCGCTGCTTTTTATCTTCTGGCTCGTTGGTCTCTGGAAACTGGAGTTTCCAAGACCTCGTTTTGCTTCAAAATGGCAGGTCTTCGGTGTGGTATTTTTTCTCTTTTCAGCGACTCTTGCGACGGCTCATACTGTCCTGACCCAGGAGATAGGACAGTCCGTGCCTCTGGGTATTTGGAAGGGCTGGTTCATGGCCCCTTTCCTGTATTTTTTGATGCTGATCAGTAGCTTCAGATCTCAGGAAGATCTTCGCAGGCTCATCGATGCTGCCATGTACATGACCGGAGCCGCAGCCTTGATCATGCTCCTGCAATATTTCACGGGAACATTTTCTGAGGTAACCGCCACAATCGATCATCGCCTGGTCTGGCCCTACCTGGACCCGGTATCGGGTCTCGCATCGAGCGGTAATTACCCGGCACTTTTTCTTTCGCCGTTTTTTTGTTTGGCTTTTCATCAGCTCATCCGAGAAAAAAAATGGAGATATTATTTCTTCATGATTCC
>CAZWLI010000070.1:0-8558 GCA_964634525.1 uncultured Candidatus Peribacteria bacterium
CCCTTTGACGAAGCGTCCGGTGAATGCCGCGTCGTCTATCTTAGAAAAAATAAAAAAACATCAGGTGCGAGGTCCAAAAAAATTAAGTCGTTCGATTGATAAAATTCTCTATGGCTAACATTATTTGTGACTCCTGTGTCTGGATCGCTCTTTTTAATCCTTCTGATACGCAACATGAAAAAGCACAGAAGTTTTTTCAAAAGCAAGAACAAGAGAACCATCAATTTTTTATTACGAATTATCTCGATATCGAGTGTATCTCCGTGCTTGGACAAAAAGCAGGGATTGCGGCAACCCGTGAGTGGATAGCGTTTCGTGAGGAAGCATGGGAGATAAAAACCCTTCATATCGATGCCAACACGCATCAGGATATCGTGAAACTCTATCTCTCTGAGAAAAATACCAAGCTTTCTCTGATTGATATTTCACTTCTCAATTTCTCCAAAAAGGGTTTCACCGTCGTAACCTTTGATCAAAAACTAGAGAAACAGATCCAGAGAAGTCTCGTATGATAGGAAGGATGCTTTATTATTTTTGAACTCCGTATGAAACATCTGCTCTCGGTTCTTCTCGGCTTTTCCCTGATCATGAGTCAGCTTTCCTCGGCCATGCCGACGAAAGCTGAAAACGAAAAAATCTTCGCGGACGTAAGATCCGAAGATGCCTACAGTGATTCAATTCTGTATTTGAAAAACAAGGCAATCGTGAATGGTTATCAAGGCGGCTCCTTTCGCCCCGACTACTCGATCAACCGCGCGGAGCTGACGAAGATCGTGGTCGGCGCTGCGTTCAAGCCGGACGAAATTGCGAAGTGCAAGAGTTCAGCATTCCCGGATGTCAAAAAAGACGATTGGTTTTCCAGCTATGTCTGCGTCGCTACGCAAAAAGGCATTGTGAAAGGCTACAGCGATGGCACCTTCAAGCCAGCTCAAGCCGTGAACTTTGCCGAAGCATCAAAAATAATCTCCAGCATATCTTCCCCCCTGCCAAGGGGGGATCGAGGGGGGTCTGGAGGGCCATGGTATGAATATTTTGTAAAAACCCTCGCCACCCGGCACGCCATTCCACCCTCCATCAGGAGCTTTGGCAAGCGCATCACCCGCGCGGAAATGGCACGGATGATTCACGCCAGCAAAGAAAAGGTGAATGAAACAAGCCTGACCTTTGCGCAGATAACGAAGCTCAATGAAAAAGATGCAGATCTGCCCCAAGTGGATTCCTGCGATGCGTTGATCGAAAAACTGAAGCTGGACGAGGAGCTTCCCATCATACGAACCCTTGATGCTTTTGGCGCGCCAGGAGCTGCTCTTCGAGATCAAAATGTTGTGGCACCGATGGCTGCTGGGGCTTCGCAAAATAAGGCCGAATCCTCTGCTTCGGAGGATTTCTCGAAAACCAATGTGCAGGTCGCAGGCGTCGACGAAGCCGATATCGTGAAAAACGACGGGAAATATATCTACCTCATCAAGGGTCAGACCGTGCGCATTGTCGAAGCCTTCCCGGCCGAGACCATGAGAGAAGTGAGCAAGATCGATCTCGGAGACAGCGGTTTTCAGCCGCAGGAAATCTACACCGATGAGGATCAGATGGTCATCATCGGAGAGACATCCGGCATGACCATCTCCAATCGCATGTCGGGGATTATGAAACCACAGATCTATCCCGGACCGATCTTCGGCAGCAATCGAACGAAAATATTCGTTTATTCCATCGCTGATCGCAAGCACCCTATCAAACAAAGAACTCTCGAGATCGAAGGCAGCTACAGCAGCTCCCGAAAAGTCGGAAAGAATGTTTACTTCGTGCTCAACCAATATATTCCGACCTATCACATCCTCGAAGGCCAGTCAGCAGATGTGATCATTCCAAAGCTGAAGGACAGTGCCAAGGGAGGCGAGGAAAAGCCCATGGTCCGCTGCATGGATATTCTCAGCTTTCCGAATACTCAGGACCGAAGTTATCTCGTGGTGGCGGGACTGAACATTGCAGACGAAAAATCTGAGCTGAAAAGAAAGGTAATCATTGGCGCGAGTCAGAATGTCTACGCCTCAGCGAACAATCTGTACGTCGCCAATGTGGCCTATGGCGAAAACAGTGGCGAGCCAAGCACAACCGTGTATCGCTTCTCGCTCGCCGAAGACAGCATCGAATACGAGACCAAAGGCTCGGTTCCCGGCAGCATTCTGAATCAATTTTCCATGGATGAATCCGGGAATGATTTTCGCATTGCCACCGAGCGGCAAACGCTGCTCGCCCCGTACACGAGCACCAATGGACTTTTCATTCTGAAGAGCGCCGACATGAGCGTCCAGGGGAAGGTCGGGAATATCGCTCCCGGGGAACACATTAAATCCGTTCGCTTCATGGGGAATAGGGCGTATCTCGTCACCTTCAAAAATGTCGATCCCCTCTTCGTGATCGATGTCTCGGATGCTTCGGATCCGAAAATCCTCGGGCAGCTGAAGATCCCGGGCTGGTCCGACTATCTGCACCCCTACGACGAAACCCATCTGATCGGCTTTGGTCGAGATGTCGACGCATCGATCGATGCAGACAAAGTTCACTCGGACAATGCCGTCTACTACACGGCGCTCCTCGGCATGAAGCTTTCGCTGTTCGATGTCAGTGATGTCGCCAACCCAACAGAAATGTTTCATGAAGTGATCGGTACGCGGGGTACCACCAGCGAGCTGCTCACAAACCACAAAGCGCTGCTCTTCGACAAGGAAAGAGGTTTGATCGGATTCCCCATCAGCATCACCGAAGCAAAATCCCCTTCCGCTTCGCCTGAAGCACAAAACATTCAGACCGTCTTCCAGGGTGGAATCTTCTACACACTTGATCTCACCAATGGCTTCAAGCTGGTCGGAAAAGTAACGCACTACGATAATCTTGATGCTTTCAAAGCGTCAGGCGAATACTTCTACGGCGATAGCGGTCGAAATATCCAGCGCGTGATTTCTATCGGAGACTCACTGTATGGCGTATCGCCAGACATTGTCAGTGCCTCGAAAAGGTCTGACCTTTCCCTCATCAAGAAAATCGAACTCCTGCCGAAAATGGAAGGGGGAGGGGGAATCAAGTACATGCCCATGGAATAATAATCTGTTAGAATCGCTCTGATTTCAGCATTTCATGCTTAACTTCATCGTCTTCGTAATCCTTGTTTCCTGGTTTGGATCCGATGGATTTTTTCTGTGGATTCTTTTTATTCTTTTCAAGAGCTATTGGCCACTCATCCAAGAGCGCTTGCGGAAGCGTAAACGATTTCGCTCTGCCATTGATATTGACATGAAACCCAAAACAAATCCTTTCTCCCCCTTCCGTTCCTTCTTACCCTCTCACTTCCCCACCATGAACTCTCTCAGTATCAAAAGCATTCTCAAAGGTCTTGCACTGCTCTTCGTAGCCTTCATGCTCTTCGACGGTTTCACGTCGATCCCGGCCGGACATGTGGGAGTGGTCTACGACCGTGGCCGAGGCGTCCTCTCAGAAGCCTTTGGCGAAGGCCTTCACCTGAAAATTCCTTTTTGGCAGGTTGTAGAAAAAATGAATGCCAGGACGCTCGAGTACACGATGAGCGTGGCCCCGGGAGAAAATAACCGATACGGCAATGATTCCATCTATGGCGATGACTCCATGAGCGCTCCCACGGCAGACGGCCAGACCGTGACGGTGGACGCGACGGTACTCTTTCATATCGACAAAACACAAGCCGCAAAGCTCTTCCAAACCGTCGGACCTTTTTATGTCGATACCATCGTGAGACCAGTAGCCAGAAGCCAGATTCGAATGGTCATCTCACGCTACACGGCCACGGAAATCTATACGGAAAAACGCGCGAATGCCGAAGAGGCCATGAACACGGACATCACAAAAATTTTCGGGGAAAAAGGCATTGTGCTGGAACGGGTGCTGCTGCGAAATGTTACCTTCAGCCCGCAGTACGCGGCCGCCATCGAGGAAAAACAGATCGCCCAGCAGCGTATTCAAAAAGCGGATTACGAACGACAAGAGGCGGAAAAACTGAAGCAGAAGAAAATCGTGGAAGCCGAAGGGGATGCTCAGGCGATCCGACTCAAGGGCGAAACGCTTCGAAGCAATCCTCAAGTGATCCAATATGAATTCGTTCAGAAGATGTCTCCGAATATCAGCTGGGGTGTGCTACCGGACAATATACTGCCCTTGGTGGATTTGAAGAAGTTGTCGGGAGGCAAAGAATAACATTGTTTTGGATTCGTTTAGTCTGCCTGCCGTCAGGCAGGAATTGAGTGCTTAGAATTTAGGATTTCCTTCAGGTTGCTCAAAAATCTAAATTCAACTAAACTCTCTTCCGTACCAAAACTACTTCCTTAAATACGCCAGCTATGGGTATGTTCGATCAAGCGAAGGATCTCTACAAACTTCAACGGCAGGCCAAGCAAATCAAGGATGAGCTGAGCGCCATTCATATCGAGTCCACGGAGGGTGGCGTGAAGGTCGTCATCAACGGCGAGCAGACCGTGATCTCGGTGAGTATCGACAGCGCGTTCTACCAGGGCGATACGACAAGAATGGAAAAGGATCTCGTGATCGCCATGAACAAGGCCGTGAAGAAATCTCAAGAAATCGCGGCGGAAAAAATGAAAGGCATTATGGGAAATATGAATTTCCCTAACCGCTAAACGCTAACCGCTCAACGCTTTTCGATGCGTCTCAAGCGCTTTTCTATCGGGTTTTTGCTTCTTGTTCTTGTCGGGCTTTTTACCGTGCTCTTTCTCCAGTATTCCTATCAGTCCTATCTGAAAACACCGGTCGGCAAGGATTCCAAGGCTCGAATCGTCATGACGGTCGCCCAAGGTGAGACCGGCTATGAAATTGCCGAGAAGCTTTCGGGGTTGGAACTAATCCCTTCGAAGTTCGCTTTTTACTGGTACCTGCGCCAAAGCGGCCTGGGCAATCAACTCGAGGCCGGGAAATATATTTTGAAAAAATCCTTTACGATTCCCGAGATCGCTCAAACTCTGACCCATGGCAAAAATGAAGAAATTGTCCTGACGATTCGTGAAGGCCTCAGCATCGATCAGGTCGACACGTACCTCACGGACAGTGGAATTTTGCCGGCGCATGCCTTCCAAGAATGCGCAAAAAATTGCGTCATTGAACAGCGCTTGAGCCTTCTTGATTCCAAGCCAAGAGAACAATCGCTCGAAGGCTACCTCTTTGCCGACACCTATTTCGCGGATCCCGAAACCGTGAGCCCCAAGGAGTTGATCCTCAAAATGCTGAAAAATTTTGAATCGAAATTGACCTCAGCGTTGCGCTCGGAGATCGCCAAGCGTGGCGCCTCAATTCATCAGATCGTAACCATGGCTTCCCTGATAGAAAAAGAATCGCGAACCAGTGAAGAAAAGCCGATTATTGCCGGCATTCTGTGGAAACGGTTCAAAGAAAAAATGGCCCTCGGCGTCGATGCGACGGTCCGCTATGCCGTGAAAAAATGGACCGGCCAGCTCACCCTGGATGACCTCTCGACGAACTCCCCCTACAACACGAGGAAAAATGCAGGACTACCTCCGGGCCCCATCAGCAACTTCAGCGTGGATTCCCTGAAGGCTGCGATCATGCCAAAAGACTCGCCCTACTATTACTATCTCCACGGCAGTGATGGTGAGATTCACTATGCGAAGACGAATGAGGAACACAACACGAATAAGGCAAAATACCTCAACTAAACCCATGTCCTTTTTCTCTTCTCAAAAAGTTCAGAGCAGTTCCAAAAATTCGACTCCCGATGAGCCCCACCTCCCCATCGACATGTTCCAGCAAGGCCGGATGCTCGTGATCCTGGCCCCCATTGCTGGAGTATCGATCAAAGATATCGCCGTCACCGCGAAGGATGAGGTCCTGCTCATCCAGGGAAATCGAAAGAAGCCAGAAACGCTGAAGAATTCGGATTATTTTTCTCAAGAATGCTTCTGGGGTGACTTCAGTCGAAGCGTGATTCTGCCGGTGAAAGTGGACGTTACAAACATTGTTGCCTTGTACAAGAGCGGCATTCTTCGGATTGAAGTGCCGATCAAAAACTAGAACCTAGAAAGTGAGTCCCGCAATTCCAGTTCGTTGAAGGAGGTCTCAAAGAGGAGGTATTATAAGAGTCCATCATCTTTCCAATATGAAAAAAATTCTCGCAGCTCTGAGCTTCGTCTTTGGCGCTGTTTTTGGTCTGCTTTTTTCCACCAAGCGAGGTGAAGAAATTCGAAAAGAATTCAAATCAAAAAAAGGGTCTGAGCAAAAAATGGAAGTCGTCGCCGAAGAAACGAAAAGCCTTTTCAAAAACTTCTGGAAGACGGTGAAAGGCCCCCTTGAGAGGACCTGGAAGTCCGTCGAGAAGGAGGCGGAAGGCGTCGGGAAAAAGTATGGCAAGGGAGCCAAAAAGAAATTTGGCGAGATGAAGGATAAGGCCATGAAAGAAATGAAGCGTGAGATGGAGGTGCTGAAGAAGAAGTTTAAAAGATAGACACGCTCGGAGGGCACTGTTAAAATACACTTCGAAATTTTATTCGATTATTTTTTCGTATGGTCATTGCTCTGACGCTCGCCGCAGCTGCTCTTTCCCTCGTTGCTGCTTTTGTTTTTCAACTCTTGATCCAACAAAAGCCTCGCGGCAATGACAAGATGATCTTCATCAGCAACGAAATCGCCAAAGGCGCGAAGGCCTTCATGGCTCGAGAGGCCAAAGTGATTGCCGTCTACGTCGTCGTGGTAGCGATCATCCTCTTCTTTGCTCTCGACAAAAAAGAGACCGAGATTAATGAAGGTCTGTACACGGCGATTTCCTTTGTCATCGGCGCGGTGTTTTCCTTCCTGGCCGGATATTTTGGGATGAAGACGGCCACCAGCGCCAATGCGCGCACCGCCGAGGCGGCCCGCAAGAGCCTCCATGATGCGCTTCGCATTGCGTTCAATTCCGGCTCTGCCATGGGTCTTTCTGTGGTTGGTTTGGGACTGCTGGGCATTACAGGACTGTACTATCTTTTTAGCTCCTGGGGACTCCCCATTCCTGCGGTCCTCAACCTGCTGGTGGGATTTGCTCTTGGCGGATCCTCCATCGCGCTCTTTGCCCGTGTGGGAGGCGGTATCTATACGAAGGCGGCGGATGTGGGCGCGGATCTGGTGGGCAAAATCGAAGCGGGCATTCCAGAAGATGATCCGAGAAATCCGGCAGTGATCGCGGACAACGTCGGGGACAACGTCGGGGACGTCGCGGGCATGGGCGCGGATCTTTTTGAATCGTATGTCGGTTCGCTGCTCGCCGCCTTTGTGATTGGCTATGATCAGTACAAGGTGAATGGCATTCTTCTCCCGCTCAGCATTGCCGCTGCTGGCATCCTGTGCTCCATCGTGGGCATGACGTTTGTGCGCACCAAACAGGAGAAAAAAATCCTTGCTGCTCTGAAGCGGGGCCTTTTCATCGCCTCTCTCCTGGCCGTGATCGCCAGCTGGTTTCTCACGCAGTATTTCCTTCCGGAAAACGGGGTGAACATCTTCATCGCTCTGGTCACCGGTCTTGTGGTGGGCGTGCTCATTGGCCTCATCACCGAATACTATACCGCCGCGAAATACAAACCTGTGCAGAGGATCGCCCATGCCGCCACAACCAGTGCTGCGACGAACATTATTTCCGGACTTGCCACGGGCTATCAGTCCACGGCTCCTTCCGCCATCCTGATCGTCGCCGCCATGTATGTGAGCTACACCTACGCTGGTCTCTATGGCATTGCGATGGCCGCGATCGGCATGGTCTCCACGCTTGGCATTTCACTCGCGATCGATGCGTATGGCCCCGTCGCGGACAACGCGGGTGGCATCGCGGAGATGGCACACCTCGGAGAAGAAGTACGCAAAAAAACCGATGCGCTCGATGCGGTGGGCAATACCACGGCGGCCATTGGAAAAGGCTTTGCCATTGGCTCTGCCGCGCTTGCAGCCGTGGCACTCTTTGCCGCCTTCACGAAGGCTGCTCATCTAGCCACGATCGACATCGCCGATCCTCGCGTCATGATGGGTCTGCTGCTGGGCGGCACACTCCCCTTCCTCTTCTCCTCGATGACCATGGGAGCGGTCGGTCGCGCGGCCATGAGTATCGTCGCGGAAGTGAGACGTCAATTTAAGGACATCAAAGGCCTCATGGAAGGCAAAGCGACCGCCGACAGCAAACGCTGTGTTGATATTGCAACCCAGGGTGCACTCAAGGAAATGGTGGCTCCGGGCATTCTCGCGGTCACAGCACCGGTCATCGTCGGCGTGCTCTTCGGCACTGCAGCCCTAGGCGGCATGCTGGCCGGATCCCTCGTGACAGGCTTCATGCTTGCGGTGTCCATGGCGAATTCCGGTGGCGCCTGGGACAATGCGAAGAAACACATCGAATCCGGTGAACACGGAGGGAAAGGTTCCGCCACTCACAAAGCAGCCGTGGTGGGTGATACCGTGGGCGACCCCTTCAAAGACACCTCTGGCCCTTCGAACAACACGCTTATCAAGCTCATGACCATCATCAGCTTGATCCTGGCGGAGGT
>CAZWLI010000071.1:0-1985 GCA_964634525.1 uncultured Candidatus Peribacteria bacterium
TGGCGGCCTGACCCACAACCCCACCGGGAGGAATCTCACGAAGCAGGAGCTGAAGATGCTTCTTCCGCTCATTGAGGAGCGCGAGATTGTTGTCTTCGTGGACTTCGCGTACTGCGGGCTTGGCAGCTCCTGGGAAGAAGATCTGTCCTGGATGCATCTGCTCTGGGATAGCCTGGCTGACATTGCCGTGGGTGTTTCTTTCTCGAAAAATGTTTCGCTCTACGAGCACCGCACCGGAGCACTCTTCGTGAAGACCGATCGCAAGAGTGTGATTCAATCTCACCTCCAGGATCTTGTGCGCCGCAGTGTCTCCATGGCGCCGGTCTTTGGGCAGGAAGTTTTTTTCCGAGTCCTGGAGCGCCACCAGAAGCAGTGGCACGAGGAATTACAGGGTATTTGTCAGAGTATCGCTTTTCGCAAAGCAGAGCTTGTGAAGCGGCTTCCCGGGGCTTTTTCCGTCATCAAGGACACGCATGGTTTATTCGCCCTTATGCCTCTCACGGAGGCTCAGATCCTGCGGCTTCGAAAAGACCATGCCATCTATCTCCCCACCACTCGCCGCATCAATTTCGCGGGCCTTCAGACGAAGGCGATCGAGAGGATTGCGGAGGGTATTGTCTCGGTACTGCGGTGAAAATCAAAGTGAGCCTTCTCGAAATCCATGATTTGGCCTACAATGAAGCTAGTTTTTTAGCATATGAAATCTCTCCATTCTGAGGGGCAACATATTATTCAGCTCATACAAGAAGCTTTCCAAAAGAGGTCGACGAGCCTCAAAGGATCGAAGGTGATTCTCTTTGGTTCACGGGCTCGTGGAAACGCCAAGCAGCGATCGGATTTTGATGTAGGGATTATACGACAGAAACCGCTTCCATTGAATACATTTTTTGATCTTCAGGAAGATCTCCAGAATCTCCCAACGCTTTACAAAATAGACCTCGTTGATTTGAACAGAACTTCAAAAGATTTTCAGAAGATTGCTCTACAAGATACGAAACTTATTTTTTCTGCATGACCTTTCAGAAAAAAATCCTCGGAGATTTTGTAGCAGCTGTCCAGGAGCTTTCGAAAGCTCTTCAAGAAAAATCCCAAAAACGTGTCATTCAAGCTGGCTGTATTCAGTATTTTGAATTTTCCTTTGAACTGGCCTGGAAAGCGGTCAAAGTTTTTGCTGAGAGAGAAGGTCTCGGTGATCTCAATTCGCCAAAGTCTTGCCTTGAAGCTGCATTTAGGCTTGGCTGGATAACGGATGCTGACACTTGGCTGAGCATGTTGAATGCGCGAAATAAAATGTCTCATACGTATGATTCGGACGACGCACTTTCCATTTACAAAAAATTGTCAGGATTTTTGCAAGAGCTTCAAAAATTGGTGAAGGTTTTAGCGGAAAGAAAATAACATTCTCTTTATCGAGGTCTTGTACAGGACTAAGGAAGGAATCTGATGTGCCAAGCTTGATTCTCTCCAGCAAAAAGGCATAATAAGAACCTTTTTTCTCTCAATGGCTGAACAACCTGATGTTATTACTCGTCATAAGCTGGTGGGGCAAGGTGCCCCTTCTTCAGAGGCTTTACGAGGCCTTGCTGATCATTTTCAGCGATCATTGACCCTTCTCTTGGGAAATGCTCTTCTTAGGCATGGTTTCCACAGCCTAGATAGATTTTTGGATAGGATTGGTTACCGGGTGATGGGAATTTTGGGGGAAGGAGGATATTCTAAGGTGCTTGAAGTGAGTCATGGGAGAGATGCGCCGGAAGCATGGAAAATGATCAAGCTCCCACCTGGGGCTGTTACGACACAAGATGCCCCTTTGATTTTCCGAGCAGACATTCTCGCTACGCTTGCCTATCGATTTGCTTCAAAGCCATTCCTCCCCCAGCAACTCATCCTTCCCCATGAAGTGGTGACCATTCGTATGCCATCTCCAATTTCAGGTGAAGAAGACCTTACGATTCCCATTACCGTCAGTAAAAAAGTGAATGGCG
>CAZWLI010000072.1:0-1515 GCA_964634525.1 uncultured Candidatus Peribacteria bacterium
GGCCACCCTCTTCTCGGACGAACAAATATCGTCATCACCAGAAATCCAGAGTTCAGAAGCTCGGGGTGCATTGTGGTGTTGTCTCTCAAAGAAGCGATTGAAAAAGCGACAGAAACAGCCCAAAGGCAAGCTCAGGCCAATGACAAAAACTCGGAAGTTTTTGTCATTGGCGGAGGAGAAATATATAAAGAAGCCCTCCCCTACGCTGACAAACTCTATATCACCCTCGTGGAATCGGACGCAAAGGGTGATGTCTTTTTCCCAGACTACAGCGAATTTAAAAAAGAAACTTTCAGAGAAAAACGATTTGATGAAAAGACAGGTCTTACCTACACATGGATTGACTTAGAAAAGTAGTCCCGTCAAAGAGAGACTCGGTGAGATTCACTAGCATTATAAATTATTAACCGCATTTTTATTTTTACTGATACTGGCCCTCCTTCTCGCCACTTTAAGCATTGGAATCGGAATTCTGTATCCTTCAGTATTTTACTTTTTTCTGACTATCACAATTGTGCTCTATGTCAGCATGATTCTCTACGATTTTTGGGATCTCTTTAGAGTATCTTAGAATTTCTTCATAATCTAACCAAAATACGTCAACACTCGGTGTTGACGTACTCGGTGTTGACGTATTGTTTGACACATGACCAGCTGGCACTTTCGACGTACCAAAGGTAACCTTTGGTACGTCGAAAGTGCCTAGATGCCAAAGGTTACCTTTAGCAATTCCTTTACCCACTTGAAAGGGTTTGGTAGGATAATAACGGAAACAGTCAACCACCAATACCGAACGAAAGATATCATGAACACTAACAAATTACCTGGGGACTTCAGGATACTGCCACTTTGGTTAGCATCTCAAGCCCAACTCAACGAAGTTATTCGATGGGGATCATATTTGAGACAAAATGGAAAGCTTCGGGCTCAAAGTACTCTTGAGCACGTCCAGGCTTTTTCTGTTCTCTCCGCCACAATCATGATGAAATTGGCAGAGAGGGGAGTGAAGTTCGACCAATTTTTCCTCCTGCTTGCGATCTTGGTCCATGACCACGGAGAAGGCATCTTGAAAAGAGATGTCTTGCTACCCGAAAAAACAACGGAGAAAGACCGCGACGAATACCTCGCGTTTGTGGCACTGCTTGAAAAGTGTGACCTCGATGATTCTCTCAAAAAGAAACTCAAAAGTGCCTTTCTCTTGCAGTTTGCCCAAGAGTGTCCAGAGTGCTTTCCGAACGAAGCCCGAGAACTCATGGCTGGCATGCGAGCATCGCATCATTTTGAGGTCATGCTCTTTAAGGTTTTGGAACTCCTAGATTACTTGTTCTACGCATGTGAGGGGTTCCTCAATGGTGACAAAGTCATCCTTTCGGAAGTCATCGCGAACAATGCAGAAAAAATTAACACAATCTGCGAAAGATACCCGGTGATCGCAGAAGCGGTCTGGACACTGGAAGTGCGCAAGTGGTTCGAAGACTTTGAAGCGACCCACAGAAAGATCACCTATGCTTCACT
>CAZWLI010000073.1:0-2222 GCA_964634525.1 uncultured Candidatus Peribacteria bacterium
TAAATAAAATATTTCATACTGTTTCAGGGGTTAAAGAATCATCGGAGCCTTCAGCAGGCATTTCCGGCTGAAGCAAATCATGCCATCCACGATCAGCAGCAATCTGCTGAAAAACAGGATTATCAATCCGTTCCCGCACAAATTCCTTGCCATCATGGCCCTCTTTTTCAGCATGATCTAAAAGTTTCCGACCTTGATTCATGACGATCATCGCAGCAATACGATCTTCAATAGATGTCGGCGCCGTATGATCAGCAACAAAAAGTTCATGTCCAACCGTTCCAGCCACATGCGCAACAGGTTTAGCAACAGCGTAAGCACCTTCAGCCACGTCTACCGGCGTAACATTTCCCGCAGAAAAAAGCATCAACGCTCCTCCCACAAGACCCGCGCGCCCAGTCCAGCTCCCCAAGCGATCAGCCCATGCAAAACGCCGAACCGCATCCATGCGAAGAAGTTCAATTTCAGCATCACTGGCATTTTGACGAAGTTTCCAAAAATTATGATCCCTCTCTAGAACCTTCAACTCAGCCTCCAGCGCTTTATATGCAGAAGAATCTTTTTCCGCAATCGCAAGTTTTCCCTTTAGAGTATCAATTTTAGGCGTGTAATCTTTTGTCCCCTGAAGAATATCTTCCTGTCTCTTCACCACATCAACCGGCAAAGTTTTTTTATAAATATTCCCTTTAAATTTAAACCACATCTCTTTTCCTTTCTGGAAAAATCCGCGTCTTTCCAGAAGACCCAAGCCTTCCGAAGGAAGAGACTCTCGAATCCGCCCCATGGTTCTTACCTCATCGGCAGTCAATACTGCAGCCTTCCCTTTTTCTGCGAGTTTCAACTGTTTTTGAAGACGAAAATATTCAGTCATATCATGACTCCGCTCAAACCCTTTTTCAGCACTCACAAGTCCTCGAACTCTCCCCTCCTGTCTCATCATACCGAAAGCCTCACCAAGTCTGGCACTTCCACGAAAAATCATTGAACGCCATCTTCCAAGATTTTGAACAGTTTTTACACCTTTCGCAGAACCACGAATACCGGCGATACCGGCACGAAGACCATAACCGATTCCTCCAAACACCAATCCCGCATCAGCCACCGCACCCAAAACGCCGAATCCAGCAGACGCCCAGCGTTCACCAGAAGACAATTTTCTTCCAGAAAGACTTTTTCCACTCCATGCAGCCTTAAAATCAAGACCTGTTCCAACCAAAGGAACAAAACCAGCTCCAGCCTCAGTCAAATCCCATCCCACTTCAGAAGCCTTCGCCTTACCCGTGGCAAGAGCATGCATTTCACTGCCAATAATAAGAGCTGGAAGGGCACATGTCATGGCAATTTTGAAATAACGCCCAGTAACATATTGAGTCTGCTGTATTTTTTCTTGTCCTTTTTTTAAGGCTCTCACATCTTCAGCAATTTCAGCAACAGCCGCATCAGTATGTCCACCAGCCACTTTGCCACCTTTGGATCGCCCGGTCTTCTCCCTGAGCCTCACTCCATCCTCAATTCTGGCCTCCATCTGAGCAAAAGGCTTCACAAGTTTTCCTTCATATTCCTCACCAATTTCAGTAAATCTCTTCATCCAGGATTCTCGTTTTCCCTGAAATTCCAAAAGCCGCTCCTGATAATTTTGCGCCAAAAGCCGCTCCCATTCGAGCGCAGATTTTTCCAGATTCAAATCAATTCCAAGTTTTTGACAATGCTCAAGAGCCTCAGGACCGGAAAGAACATCCGATAATTTAAAACTACCGCTCTTCCCCTGCACCGCAGAAATCCAGCCCTCGATTTTCTTTCCCTCAGCCAAAAGTTCATTCGCAACTCTGCTCATCTCGGGAGCCCAGCGTTTATGCGCCAAAAAATTATATTTTCGAAGCATCAAATCCCGCTGCTTATTCAATTTTCCCAGACTCTTTTCATCAGCAACCTGCATCTGATTTTCATCAAAAGCATCCAGCTGCTTCTCCAGATTACTCAATTCTGTATCAATCTCTTTCATCTGCAATTGATTTTTCGCGTCAAAATTCACACCAATTGTATCAACTCTCGTCCTCCATTTGTGAAAAGAACCAAGTCCACCAAAAAATCCACGCATTCGTCCCATCGTCAAATGATAACGTTTTCCCCAATATTTCCATGCACGCTGGGCAGTCGGAATTCTTCCAAGAGCATGCGTAAGCCAGTTTTCTCGCTCGCCCGTATCCATTTGAAAATAAGTC
>CAZWLI010000074.1:0-5000 GCA_964634525.1 uncultured Candidatus Peribacteria bacterium
GCCACCCACCACGGCTCCGCCACCTCCTGTAACCAGGGTAATGCCTCCTGCGGCTCCACCATTGTTGTTACCCGATGCTCCGGCTGATCCCGCTCCACCCGTAATCGTGACTAATCCACCCACAAGACCTACCGTTGCGGCAGTGCCGCCGGGGGTAGCCGTAATACTGATAGCTCCACCATTCGCTGCTCCTGTTGGTGCTGTTGCGGTACCGATGGTGACCGTACCGGGAGCTGATGTGCCACCGGTTTGACCGGCCTTAACCGTCACCGTTCCTGATCCAATATTTCCAGCTGTTAATCCAGAGGCCAGTGAGACGTTTCCTGAGATGACTGCAGAAGCAGCCGTACCAGATGCAATCGTCACCGATCCTGATGCCCCTCCCGTACCTCCACCCGCTCCTGAAGTGATGATGGCATCACCACCGACTCCTGTGCCTGCACCCACACCTCCTGACCCAGCGATGAGAGAGGCATTGCCTCCTGCAGCGGCGACAGAACCTTTACCAGCCGTGAGAGTGACAGCACCTCCTGCGGCACCTGTCGTGGCTGAACCGATACCGGCATTACCGGCCGTGATCACAAATCCTCCACCGGCTCCTCCTGTGCCAGCGCCGGAAGGCGCTCCACCAGTCCCGAGATTCCAGTTGATCCCTCCTCCACTCCCTCCTACCCCTGTTACCGTTGCGCCACCATTTCCAAAGGTCATTCCAAGTCCTGCACCATTGCCACCGTTTGTATTCGTTGTACCTGCACCTCC
Source organism: uncultured Candidatus Peribacteria bacterium (assembly GCA_964634525.1). GTDB lineage: Bacteria > Patescibacteriota > Gracilibacteria > JAUYGZ01 > JAUYGZ01 > CAZWLI01. Next base: position 760 of record CAZWLI010000074.1, read on the forward strand.
CGCTCCACCCGTCAGGTTGATACCTCCACCACTTGCTCCGGCTCCAGCAGCACCGGCACTACCAGCACCTGCGGTGATGGTAATATCGCCACCGCCAAGACCTGTTGTAGTTGCAGTCCCACCGGGAGTTGATCGAATCAAAATAGCTCCACCGGCAGCGGCTCCCGTGGGAGCTGTCGCAGACCCAATTGTGACCAGACCGGGAGCAGTCGTACCAGCCGTATTACCAGCAGCCACGGTCACCGCTCCTGACGCGTTAATTGCTGTTGAAGTTCCTGAAGAAACAGTGACATCACCGGAGACTCCAGCTGTCGCATTGCCCGATCCAAAACTGCCCGTGCCCGTATTACCAGCAGTAGAAGTTCCTGACCTAGCGCTGACATTTCCAGAAGCACCCGTAGCGCCTGCAGCACCGGAAGTAAGACTCGCATCTCCACCGGCAGCGCTTCCCTGTCCTGCACCTCCTCGTACTACAGCATTACCACCCGCAGAGTTACCGGCTGTTCCGGCACCTCCAACGAATGATGCTGCTCCACCCACTCCTGAGGTAGCACCTCCATTACCAGCCGTGAGAGCAATAGCTCCACCCGCGGAAGTCGCAGCGCCTTGTCCGGCCGTGACCGTAAAGGTTGCCCCGCTGCCGGATCCCGTAACCGTAAATGATCCCGTAACCGTTGTCGCATCAGCGGCAGCGTCTCCGAGGGCCGAGTTGCCGCCAACGGTGAGTGTCCCATCCGTGGCAACGTTCGCGCTAATCGTTGTTGCAGCAAAAACGCTCTGGCCGGTCGACATCACCATGACGGTGGTCGCGAACGAAGCCAGAAGCATTCGAAGACACTTTTTCATAAGAAAAAATTAAAGGCTGGAAAGAAAATTCCAATTACGACGATTATAAATTTCTTCTCTTCCTCCTGTCTAATGAAAGCACTTTGCAAAAGAAGGAATTGTTTTAATAATTGAGTCCGATCAGAACGAGAAAGAACCAAACAAGACTCACGCTCACGAGCTGCCAATCGCCTAAAAAATCTTCAAGGGATTCTCCGAAATGAGAATCTCGCAGCAAGTACAAGTATCGAAAAAAACAGTACATCACCAGCGGCAAACTGAAGATAAAGTAGGGATTATCCGGTCGTTGAGAAAAAATAAAATACAGGTAGGCCATGACATTCACGGGGACGATCATGCTGTGAAGCTGGTCGATCATGGGAATTGTGTATTGGGTCAGCACGGCCCTTGTTTTCTTGGATTTTTTTTCCAGATTTTTGATTTCTTGCCGCCTCTTCCCCAGGAGCAGAAAAAGCGTGAAGAGAAAGACCAAGACCACCATCCAGTCGCTGACGGCGATTCCGGTGGCGACTCCGCCGCCCAAAACTCGAAGGCAATATCCCAAGGAAATCACCAGGACATCGAGGAACAAGAGGCGTTTGAGATACAAACTATAGGACATCATAACCAGGAGATACGCCAAAATGACGAGGAAAAATCGCGCCGACAAAGTAAACGCCGCAAGTAAAGTCATGACGAGAAACACCACAAAAACCGCTCCCGCGATCTGCGGATCAATCTCACCGGAAGCAAGGGGTCGCTGTTTTTTCACCGGATGAAGACGGTCTTTCTTGGCATCCAGAAGATCATTCAGAATGTAGCCGGCGATGGAAGCCATGATGAAAACCCCAAATGCCGCAGCGCTGTGGGCAAGAATCGAGAGATTGATGTCCGTCGAAAACACCAGCGGAATCAGCACAAAGAAATTTTTGATCCAGTGCGTTGGGCGGAGCAAGGAAAGGTAGGGCTTCCAATTCATGTTTTTCATCAATCTCGAAGAGAGTATAATCCATGGAGCCCCTGAAAAATATCCTTTTATAACCTCCTGATTTTTTCCATCCTCTCCAATGCCTCGCATTGCTATCATTATCCTGAACTGGAACGGTCTTGACGACACTCTGGAATGTCTTGGGTCACTGCCGGAAACCGCTTCGATATATGTGGTGGACAATGCCTCAAAAAATAATGAGCTGGCCTCGATAAAAAAGCCCGTGATCAAGATTCAGAACGCCGCTAATCTGGGCTTTGCCGAAGGGAACAATGTCGGCATCCGCAGGGCCATCGAGGACGGCGCAGACTGGATTTGCACGCTCAACAACGACACGGTTGTGGACCGGCATTTCCTCGAAAACGCGGAGGAGCGCATCAGCATCATGCCGAGCACGGTGGGAATTATTGCACCGCTCATGCTGCAGTACGATGATCGCGTTCGCATCGACAATACCGGCCACGAACTTCTCACCACCGGTGATACCATACCGCGCGACAGGAACCGGCTCCTGAAAGCAAAAGAAGCCGACCAGGAAGACCCTTTCGGGGCTTGCGCCGGAGCGGCGTTGTACCGTGTCGAAATGCTCCGACACATCGGCCTTTTTGATTCGGATTTTTTCCTGAATTACGAGGACAGCGACCTCTCGCTTCGAGCCATCGTTCAGGGCTGGAGGGTTGTCCACTGCGAGGAACTCATCGTCTACCACAAGGGTGGCGCCTCCATCGGAAAAATCAAAGACAGTGCCTACCGCGTCCGCTCGCAGAGAAATATGCTCATGGCGTATCTGCACAGCGTTCCGGCTCTCGTGCTGCTGCTTAATTTGCCCTGCGTCCTGCTTCGGGATTTTTTGGCGCTTGGCATCAGCGCCATCACCCTGCAGTGGACCGTGCTGAGCATCCTCATTCGATCGCGCATGGAAGTCCTGAAAAATTTTCCGCTGATCCTGAAAAAACGCCGGGAAATTCAGAAAAACCGCATCATGTCTTCCTGGGAGTTTTGGCGGCGACAAGGATCCTGGACGATGGTGTATTTCCAATACCTCAAAGAATTTTTGACGATTTGCTTCTCGCCCAAACGCTCGCCTCAAACATACTTTCAAAGGTTCCGGCATCAATCCAAGTCTCCGTGATTTCCTCAGCTTTCAGACTCCCCTCTTCCAAGAACCTCGCGATCAGATCGGAAATCTCCAGCTCTCCGCGCGCGGATGGGCTCAGCGTTTTCGCCTTGGTAACAACCGTGGCGTCGAAGAAATACAGGCCCGTCACCGCAAGTTTGCTTTTGGGGTTTTGCGGCTTTTCCTCGATCGAAACCACCCTGCCATCCCGAAGTTCCACCACCCCGAAGCGCTCCGGATTTGAGACCTGTTTGACGAAGATTTTTGCGCCCTGTCGAAACTGACCGACAGCTTCGGCGAAATCCCGCTCAAAAATATTGTCCCCCAAAATCATGGCGACCGATTCATCGTCGATGAAGCGTTCGCCGATGAGAAACGCCTGAGCAAGACCATTCGGCTTATCCTGGACTTCGTAGAGAAACCTGGCGCCGAATTGTTCTCCGGATCCGAGCAAATTGACGAAATCCCCCGCTCGCTCCGGCGCCACGATGAAGAGGACTTCCCTGATCCCCGCTTTGAGCAAGGTCTCCAAAGGATAGTAAATCATCGGTTTGTTGTAGATCGGCAGCAGCTGTTTGCTGGTCACCTTGGTGCAAGGAGAAAGTCGCGTGCCGCTGCCACCGGCCAAAATAATACCTTTCATGACGCTCAAAGAGAGAGCTTTCAGTATACCCCACCCCTGAAGAATCCGTCCATCCCCATAAAACTGTCGAAGAGCACCGACAAAATATTGGTGAAACTTCGAAAAAAATGGTATACTGGTACGAAATACAAATATAAAACGCCCCGTTTGGAAAATCTCTCTCTCTTTTCGCGGCTGAAAGTTTTCTTCTTCCTGGCTGTTCTTGCCGTAGGAATGACTTTTGTGTGGACGAAAACCAATCTGTTCAGTGGCTTGAAATCGAGTGTCCTCGACAGCGATCCGGCGCTTCTGGCCTGGTGGAAGTTTGATGATGGCTGGGGTCGTGCCGCCCTCGAACAGTCAGGAAAGTATCAGGGAGATCTCTCCAAAAACCTGAACAATGTCTGGACGGGCTGCACGCCTGACATGCTGAACTGCCCATCCTGGACTGATGGCCCGATCGGGAAGGGAAAGGCTCTCAAATTTGTAATCGGCGGAGGAGCCGTGGTGGCCTTTAACCATGCGGATTATTCGGGAATCCAATTATCAGATCCCAACACCTTCACGACCTCTTTTTGGATAAAGCCGGGGGCATCGTATTCGAATTCAAAATTCCTTCAAATTTCAGGACCGCTCCCCTGGGATGGCGGAAAAGCAGATCTCAGTTTGGAAATGCTCCCGAATGACCT
>CAZWLI010000075.1:0-11540 GCA_964634525.1 uncultured Candidatus Peribacteria bacterium
ATCGCTTACATCACGGAATACAATGCCTATCGCCCTCATCAGTCGTTGGACTACAAAACCCCGCTTGAAGTATACTGTGCCTACTCAGCCACTTCTCAGAATCAATCCTCTGAAGTGCACAAGAAGATATGGACTCATGCACTGGTTTCTAGTCTGCTGGTCTGCTGGTTTCTAGTCTGCTAGTCTCTGGTTAGCCAGTTCACTCGTTTTAACCAGCAAACCAGTAACCAGCTAACGAGCTAACCATTCATCTATGCCCTACCTCTTCATCCTTCCCTTCGATCATCGCGGTTCTTTCCAGAAAATGCTCTTTCCTGAGACAAAAGAATTGAGTGCAGACCAAAAGGATGTTGTTCGCCAACGAAAGCGAAGCATTTTCGAAGCCATGAAAAAGATTGGCGCAAAGAGGGGGTATCAGGATCTCGGCGTGCTCGTCGATGAGGAATATGGGGCGGACATTCACACGGAGTGCAAGAAGCTTGGTATTCGAAATATCCTGACCATGGAAAAGTCAGGACAGAAAATTTTTGATTTCGAGTATCTCGACTGGAACGAGCATCTGCTGAAGATCAGGCCCAGCTACGCCAAGGCGCTGATCCGAGTTGTGATGGGTGAGGACCATTCGCTTCAGAATTCTCGACTCTGGGAACTGGGAGATTTCTGCGTGAAGCAGGGGATTGGATTCCTGATCGAACCTCTCATCGAACCGAATGAAGAGGATGTGAAGGCATGTGGAGGCGACAAAAAAAGATTTGATCAGGAGCTTCGAGTGAAACGATTCGCAGAAGCGATCGCTGAAATGCACGCTGCAGGGATTAAGCCTGATGTCTGGAAGATCGAAGGTACCGAGACTGAGGAGGATATGAAGGCCTGCTCACAGGCCGTGATGAACGGGGGAAAGAGTGGCGTGCAAATCGTGATCCTGGGACGCGGCGCCACCCAAGAAGAAGTGGATCGATGGCTGAGAGCGGGAGCGAAGACCGAGGGTGTGACTGGCTTTGCCATTGGCCGCACCGTTTTTTCCGAACCCATCACGGCTCTGCACAAGGGGCAGATCAGCGAAGTGGAAGCGATTGACACGATTGCCAAGAACTATGAACATGGTATCGACGTCTTTCTCTCGGCACTGAAAATAGCTTGATAAAAATCAGATAATGGGTGTATAATTATCATATATTTATCAATAAAAATATGATTACCGATTTTGTTTCCATTACCAATGTTCAGCGACAACCCAATCAGGTTTTTGGCTCCGAAAAACCGGTTCAAATTGTCCTCAGCAACAATGAAATGAAAGGAATGATAATCTCGACAGGAATGGCAAAGCAGCTTCTTGAATCAAATGCTTTTGATGACCTGATTGATGAAATTGAGATTCATTTGCTTCATGATAAGGAAACTCTTGATCTCATCAAACGTTCTCGATCCGGAAAATGTAAGAGGATTTCCTTCGACGATTTCAATAAAAAGTATGGCTACTAGGCTTGTTATTGATGATGAAAAAATATGGAACAAGGATATTCAGAAACTCTCTCAAAAAGAGCGAAAGAAGCTCCTTGATTTTTTTCCTTCACTTGAACAGAATCCTTGGCCACAGCAGCTCAATATAAAAAAATTACAGCATTATCCCTATGCTGAATATCGTCTGAAGCTCGGAGAATATCGATTACTTTTCTCTATCGATAAAAAAACAAAGGAAATTATCCTGCTCCGTATTCGCCATCGATCAGAACTTTATTGATATGGATCTCCATCAACTATCTCTCGATCTCCATCGACAGCATAGAGGAAAAATAGCCGTGAATTCGAAGGTGCCCCTCGAAAACCGCGATGATCTTTCCACATATTACACACCTGGCGTTGCGGAGCCGTGCAAGGAAATCGCGAAGAACAAAGAAGAGGTCTACACCTATACCAGCAAGGGGAATCTCGTGGCGGTCGTTTCAGACGGCTCAGCTGTGCTGGGTCTTGGAAATATTGGGCCCGAAGCCGCAATGCCGGTAATGGAGGGCAAATGCATTCTCTTCAAACGCTTTGCCGGTATCGATGCGGTCCCGATATGCCTTGGTACGCAAGACACGGAAGAAATTATTCGCATTGTGAAAGCACTGGAACCGACCTTCGGCGGGATCAATCTGGAAGATATTTCCGCACCTCGATGTTTTGAAATCGAAGAGCGCTTGAAACAGCTGATGAAAATTCCGGTCTTTCACGACGATCAACATGGCACGGCCGTCGTCATCCTCGCGGGACTGATGAATGCGCTAAAACTTACCGGAAAATCTCTCGAAAACGTGAAGATCGTCATCTCCGGCGCGGGTGCGGCCGGAACGGCCACTGCAAAGCTTCTCATCAAGGCCGGTGCGAAGAATATCGTGGTGTGTGATTCCAAAGGTGCACTCTGCAGCAAGCGCGCGAATCTGAATCCGGAGAAGCTCCATCTGCTTTCCGAGACGAATCCGAACGATGAGTGTGGATTATTGTCGAAGGTTATCGACAAAGCGGATGTCTTCATTGGTGTTTCAACGGCAAACGTAATCTCAGCCGAAGATGTGAAGCGAATGGGAGAGAAAGCCATCGTCTTTGCCATGGCCAATCCAAACCCCGAGATCATGCCGGAAGAGGCGAAAAAAGGCGGTGCCTTCATCGTCGCCACGGGGCGAAGCGACTACCCCAATCAGCTGAACAATGTGCTCGTGTACCCGGGCATGCTGAAGGGAGCCATGAAAGCCAGGAAGCAGGTAACCGAAGATATGAAACTCGCCGCAGCGAAAGCCCTGGCTGGCCTGGTGAAGGAACCCACGGTGGAGAGGATCATCCCGGGACCGTTTGAAGAGGGAGTGGCGGACAGGCTGGCGGAAGCGGTAATAAATTGTTAAATTGCTCAATTGTTCGATTGCTGAAAAAGCTTCTAACAATTTAACAATTCAACAATTTAACAATAATTTTTTCTGAGGACCATTTCTTCGCAGCACATCATCCGCGCTCTGAAGCCCCTCATCCTCGAGGCCAATTTCGTGCTCGATGCGAAAACAAGAGAAGCCCTGGATAAAGCGAGACATCATGAGCCTTCGGCGATGGGTCTCCACGTGCTCGAAGAGATCGGAGAGAATGCGAAGCTTGCGAAAGAAGAACAGATGCCTCTGTGCCAGGATACCGGAACATCAATTTTTCTGGTGAAGTGGGGACAGGAGTGTGTGCTCGAAGGCGCCTCTCTTCAGGAAACCTTTGACGAAGCGGTTCGTCAATCGCATCACGAAGGCTACCTTCGCAAGTCCGTCCTCATGGATCCCATCTTCGATCGTAAAAATACCGGGGACAACACTCCGGCCTTCATTCACCTCGAGATGGTTCCGGGAAACACGGTTGAAATCTTCTACATGGCCAAAGGTGCCGGCTGTGAGAATGGCGGACAGATGACGATGCTGAATCCCAGCGATGGCCTTGCTGGCATCAAAAAATTTATTCTCAAGGTCTGCGAAGAAGCCGGTGCCAGCTCCTGCCCCCCGTGGATTCTTGGCATTGGGATCGGTGGAACTTTTGATTCCGTCTCCGCACTGGCGAAGAAAGCCCTCTTCCGAGATATCGGAAGCGCGCATCGAGATGCAAACTACGCCTCACTCGAAAAGGAAATCCTCGATCAGGTGAACCATTTGGGCATTGGCCCTCAAGGTCTTGGCGGAAGGACAACGGCCCTGGCCGTCTTCATCGAAGCCTCTTCCTGCCACGCCGCCTCGCTCCCCGTGGCCGTGAACATCCAGTGCCACAGTAATCGAAAGGGGAGAGTGGTGATAGAGTCCTGTTCTCGTAAGAAGTGAGTGACTTCATCTGAAACTGAAATCGATCAAATTTGTATTTTTTGATATTTACCCAATCTTAAATCTTCCTGGGCAGATATTATATTCTTGATAAGTGCTGGCTTGAAAAGTGGATTTTTGAATGACATATTTTCCCCAACGTGATCATTTTTGAGTCGGAGAAGAACTGGAATAAAATTTCCATCCTCGGTATTCAAGAAAAAAATGAGCCTCCCTGGAGCATTTCGCCCTGTCAAATACATCTTTATCAATCTACTTCTTGGATAAGGCAAACCTCCCAAAACAACGCCGATACCACTTTTTGCTTTTGTTGCAGCGGCAACAATGTCGTCAATTTGAAAATACTCATGGAGGGGATCGATTTCCCTTTTTTTAATCGTTTCACTTATGAGCAACATGTATTTTCTTAATAACGGCAGAAAGTTTATCCATTTCTTTTTGGACATCCGGTGTTACTTCCAAGACTTCAACTTCCGGCTCCTGTTCATAGGCCATGGCAAATCGAATCTTCCCAACGGCATATTCTTTCATACAGTTATTAAGAAGGTTTTTGAGGGTCATTCCTTCCGATCGTAATTTTTTGGCAACTCGCAATTTGAGTCTTGGATCCGTCGTAAAAACGACTTGGGTAGACATATATAGTTATTAACTATATCTAGTCTAGATTACCTGTTGCGAGGAGTAAAGTTTTTGTTGAACATCCAGTGCCACCTGAAGCCGATATGAAGCGGGTACTCAGGCCAAACGGACTCTTTATCACCGATGATGATGATGATGACGGTGTGCTTGGGGGGGAGCGGATTTCAACGCACTCGCTCTCGCAGGCCGCATAAGCTTGACAAAGAAGCCTGACAGTGTATTGTAATTGACTGTTACTAACATCCTCCTGTGCTTACAGCCCGATTTTTTGATCACGGCCCAAAGGAAATTAAATCTGAAAGGCAATTTTCAATGGCCTTTGACCACACCTCAGAAGTGGCTACGGAGGACGTTTCTCGGGCAAAAGTCGTAGCCCTGGTTCCGAAAGAAGGAGCAAAGAGTGTTCAAGTATTGGTTTTCCCTCCTACAATCCGACTTAGAGCAATTATTCGCACGCACGTGTCCGAAACCTTGGAAAATCATAGGGTATTCGAAGGAACCGTTTCTGTCGGAGAAGGTGCTCTCGAAGTCACGTGGGGTTCAGGCGAAAAAAATGTGAGGCCACCAGAAGAACTGCAGGAGGAAATACGCGTCCAGCTTGAACATGCGCTCTTTGGCGGTGAGGAGAACCCCACGTCATGAAGCAGAAGGGGAGGGTGGTGGTTTAGTCTCTAGTTGGCAAAAAAAGCTGAATCATTGGTAGTTGCAGATTTCTACTGAATTTCATCAGCTGGAGCCCGCTGGATTGTTTCGGGCGTAAGACCCCATGAGAAATTTAAATCTATTCCAGGAAAGCTGGTAAGATCAGGAGCTGGTACCATTCTTTCAGTTTCAGAAGTTTTTTTGTCTTGCTGAAGATTTTGGCTGTTGGGATGCAAGAGAGCACTCAAATTATCTTGAATTCGTGATAGTTCGTCGTTAATTTCAGCAATCCCTTTTTTATTGGCTTCTCTATCCTCCTTACGGTAAGAATAGTTTTTATTAAGTTCAGTTAATTCAACTTTCAAGACTGCTTGTCGTTGCTCGAGCTCATTTCTTTCCTTGTCCAAACCTCTTTGCTGTATCGCATTTACATCAACCATTTCCAGCGTTTTGCAAGCCTCAGGTCCTGTTGCTGTAGGCGAATCATCACATTGCTGCAGAGAGAGTTTATAATCTGGCACGCAGGGATTTTCACCATTCTGATTTGATTCATAAGAAGGGTTGCAGCTGTTCATAACGTCCCCCTTCAACCCACGAAGACTGAGGTCTGGACTCAAAAGGACCGCTGCGAGAATTGCCAGAAGAAGGGCCAGCACTAAGGCACTCTTTTTTGTGTGGTCCTTGAGGAATTTCATATATAAAATTTAGAATTTTGATTGTATGTAGCCATTCCACGAAAATCCAAGAATACTGAGATTAAGTATTTGGACCAAGCTGCTTAAGATCATTTACGCTGGGGTAGGGTTGTCTTCGCTGGGTTTCTGGCGTTAGATTCCCCGGGGTTGGATTATCGATCGTGCTTCCTGTCATTCCTGAAGAAGTCAATGGAGCCATCTGATCTGTTTGACCTGGGAGTTCCGGTGATTTCGTGGCATCACGAAAAATTATGAATGCTTTCACCTTGCTTTTTTCGTTTTCGATCTTTTTATTAAGAAATTCATACCATTTTTTTTCGAAGACATTCGATTCATTTTTGGTTTCTGTTTCATATTCTTTTTCGTAGGTTTCTTTTGTTTTTTCCATTCTTTTTATCGCATTTTCTTTTTTCTGTATTTCATTTTCCACTTCATTCCCGGCTCCTCCCAGAGGAGTTAGTGGAAAGGATCTCAATTCATTGAGCTCCTGCTGAGCAATATCAATAAGCTTCTGCTGTCTGATTATGTCTCCATTTATTCCATCATAATATTTTGCATTTATTTGGGCTGTTTTTGCCTTATCAACTTCGATAAATTCATTCCATTCGTTTGACAGAGACAGAAGTTCATTTTCGAGTTGAGTAAATTTTTCATTAAATATATTTCTTGCTACTTCATAAGGACTTGGTGGTAACGTAACGTGAGGCGCGGCAACTATATCTGACTTCAGATTTTGTAAAATCCTTGGCGAAAAATAGACCCCAACCGCCACGAAGCAAACCAATAGGGGGAAGAGGGGGAGGTATTTCGATTTGAAGAGATTTTTGAACATAGAGAATTTTAAAAATTCTAATTATTCTAGCATAAAAAATAATACATGTCAAATATATGTAAGCTGAGTTCAAACTCCTACCAGTCATCTATACCATCGTCAGCCATTTTCGATATCTCTTGGCCTTCCCCATCACACTATCCATGTAGGCTTGCTTGAGAACAGTCGTGACCGGACCAATCAGGCCATCGCCAAGAACATGATCATCGATCGAACGGATTGCCGTCACTTCTGCCGCTGTACCGGTAAAAAAGGCTTCATCGGCGTTGTAAGCATCTTTTGGTTTCAAGGTTTTTTGAACGACTTTCAATCCCAAATCCCTGGCCAATTTCATGACCGTATCTCGCGTGATACCGTTCAAGATCGAACCCAGTGGTGGCGTGAAGATGATTCCTCGTTTGACCATGAAGAAATTTTCTCCCGGTCCTTCGGCAATGTTACCTTTGAAATCGAGAAGCAGAGCTTCTTTGTACTTCGTCCCGATGATCTCGTGGACGGCTTTGATGCTGTTGAAATAATGGCCGGTCACCTTGGCGTCCGTCACGCAGGATCTCGGATCGAGACGAACGGTCTTCGCGATCTTCACATCGATCGGATCCTCGGAAAGGTACTTTCCCCAGGGCCAGCAAGAGATCGAGACGTCAATGGGTGCGCCCACGGGATTGAGGCCCATTTTGCCGTAGCCAAGGTACACAATCGGGCGGATGTAGCCCTGCTGAAGTTTGTTCTTCCGAACGGTTTCGATCGTTGCCCGGTTGATCTGATCTTCGGTGTAGGGAATCTCGATCTTCATCGCCTTCGCGGAATAAAAAAGACGCTTCGTGTGCTCCTTCAATCGAAAAATAGCCGGGCCATTGGCTGTCTTGTAGAGTCGTATTCCTTCGAAGACTCCGCAGCCATAATGAAGTGTGTGGGTAAGAATATGGACCGTTGCCTTGTCCCAGGGGACAAACTTGCCGTTCATCCAGATGTATTGGGTGGAATCCATAGTTATTGAACAACAATATTCACAATTCTTCCCGGGATAAAAATCTCTTTCACAATCTTCTTTCCTTCGAGAAATTTCGCTACATTAGGCTCTTTTTTTGCTTGTTCAAGGGCCTCCTGTTGCCCAATGTCGATATCAACTTCGATGCTGCCGCGCAGTTTCCCATTCACCTGGATCGGAAGCGTGATGGTTGATTCCTTGGCAAGCTCAGCATCAAAGGCTGGCCACTTCTCCTGCATGATCATTTTTTTGTGCCCCATTTTTTCCCAGATTTCTTCCGTCATGTGCGGCGCAAAAGGAGAGAGACAGATGAGTAAGGTTGAAAGTGCCTGAGCTGGAAGCTCCTTCAACGTTTGAAGATGATTCGCAAAGATCATCATCTGGGCGACCGCGGTATTGAATTTGAACTCGGCAATATCATGGGTGACTTTTTTCAAAGTCTGGTGTGTGAGCTTGAGAGTCTGACCTCCAAGACCTTCCCCCCGACCCCCTTCCTTGGCTGGAAGGGGGAGTGTAGCAAGTCTCCAAACCTTTTGAAGGAAGCGGTACACGCCGGCAACACTCTTCGTACTCCAGGGCTTCATGTCGGCAAAGGGGCCCATGAACATCTCGTAGATTCGAAGCGTATCAGCGCCGAATTTGGCAACAATCTCATCGGGATTAATAACATTGCCCCGTGATTTGCTCATCTTCTCGCCGTCCTCCCCGAGGATAATGCCCTGGTGGCGGAGCTTCGCAAAGGGCTCGTCGTAGGAGATGTAGCCATATTCATGCAGAGCCTTGGTGAAGAATCGGGCATACAGCAGATGAAGCACGGTGTGCTCTGCTCCACCCACGTAGAGATCCACGGGACCAAGGGAATTCATGATTTCCTTCTTGGCAAATTCTTTCTTGTTCTTCGGATCCATGAAGCGAAACTGATACCAGGAAGAGTCGACAAAGGTGTCCATGGTGTCCGACTCTCGACGAACAAGAGTTCTTTCGCTCTCTAAAATTCCTGATTTCTTCAGCTTTTTCTCAATGCGAAGCAGTGCCTTCTTGTCATGGAAGCTTTTTGATTTTGTGAGAGGGGACTCACCCGTGGGCATGAAGTCCACATCTGTGGGAAGCTCCACCGGAAGCTCATCGTCCGGCACCAGGTAATGCTTGCTCTGGTCGTCGTAAACAATGGGGATGGGGGCGCCCCAATAGCGCTGACGAGAGACCAGCCAGTCGCGGAGTTTGTAATTGATGACACGATTGCCATGACCATGCTCTTCGAGATAGTCCATCACCTTCTTCGTGGCGGCGTGAATCTCGAGTCCATCAAGGAATCCAGAATTGATCATGGTGCCTTCCTCTTCTTGGACTTGCTCGATCTTTTCAATCGCTGACTGATCGCCATCCCCCGCCACCACCACGCGGATCACCGGAAGATCAAAGGCTTTGGCAAATTCAAAATCGCGCTTGTCGTGTCCGGGCACACCGACAACTGCTCCCGTGCCAAAGCCTGCGAGCACAAAATCAGAAACCCAGATCGGCATAAGCGCTCCGTTCAGATTGTTAATGGCCAGGTATCCGGTGAAGGCTCCTGTTTTCTTCTTTCCCTCTTCCTGTCTTTCTCGTTCTGTTTTTTGAATCGAGCGCTGAGCATACTCCGCAACTTCCTTATTCTTCTTCGCGACAAGCTTGGCAAAGGGATGTTCAGGCGCGAGCACGATGAAGGTCGCACCGAAATTCGTGTCCGGGCGTGTGGTGAAACACGTGATGGTTTCGTTGCTATCCTTGACGCGATAGGTGATATTCATTCCTTGCTTTTTCCCAATCCAATTGAGCTGACCCTGCTTCGTTGATTCTGGCCAGTCGATTTTGGCAAGACCATTGATCAGTCCAGAAGTTTGTCCACGGTCTTCGACATATTCGGTGATCTTGAAAAACCATTGCTCGAGATCTTTTTGGACCACGGGATCCTTGCTGCGATCACATTTGCCATCGATCACCTGCTCGTTGGCCAGCACGGTGTGGCAGCCCTCACACCAGTTCACCGGTGCTTTCTTTTTGTAGGCAAGTCCCTTTTCGTACAGGAAGGCGAAGAACCACTGGGTCCATCGATAGTAGGAGGGGTCGCAGGTCGCGATTTCTCGATCCCAGTCGTAGGAAAACCCAAGCTCCTGGATCTGACGTGTAAAGGTCGTGATATTGTCCCTGGTACTCTTGTCAGGGTGAATCTTGGTCTTGATGGCGTAATTTTCCGCGGGCAAACCAAAGGCATCCCAACCCACGGGGTGAAGCACATTGAAGCCCTGCATGCGCATAGCACGCGAGATGATGTCCGTCGCGGTGTAGCCCTCGGGATGGCCCACGTGAAGTCCGGCGCCCGAAGGGTACGGAAACATGTCCAGAATGTAGTATTTCTTTTTCTTTCCTCCTGGCTTCATCTTGAAAAGCTTTTTTTCAACCCAACGTTTCTGCCACTTTTTTTCGACTTGAGTATGATCGTAAGACATAAAAAATGTCTGGAGGTAGACTACAGGCATTGTAGAGAGCGAATGAGAACACTTCAATCCTATTTCTTCTTCCGGGCGCACTCGTGTCCCGTTAACTTTTAGAGGTTCCGATATTTAGAAGAGGGAAGATTGTTGAGGAAAAGCTCTGGAAAGAGCGTTGTGGAGGGTTTTTGGAGTCAGATGGAGGAGGTCGATGAGGGAAACGTGCCTGAGGATAGTTCCTTCTCTGATACGGGTGAGATCAAGCAAAGAACCCTTAAACCTTGTCTGAAACCTGATCCAGGCCAGGAGGAGATAGTAGATCATGACAATCCAGTTCTGTGTCATCACAGCATTTTTTGAAGTTCCCAGGAAGGTTTTGATCTTCAGGTGCTGTTTGATCCATTTGAAAAAGAGCTCGACCTTCCAGCGTTGCTTGTAGATCAAAGCGATATTGGAAGCAGAAAGACGAAATTCATCGGTGAGGAATTCATAGGTATTCTCTGTTTCTTCATCGAAGTAGGTCACCCGTCGAAGATCACCCGGATACTTGTCCAAGCCCTGAACAAAACAAACCCGCTCATCCTTGAGGACTCCTTTTGCGAGAGAAGGCCGGTGTTGTCCCAAGGAAAGCACATGGTTGCTTTTCTTTTGGCGGATCACGAAATGGTGCCCTGCTTTCGTGAGCTCATACAGGAAGGCATAGTCCAGATACCCCCGATCAAAGATGAAGATCGTTCCCGATGCGAAGGAAGAAAAATCAATTCTTCTGGCTGCATTCATTTCATGGATCTTCCCATCGGTCATGATGACCATCTCAGGAATCTGGCTTCGGATATCCAGAACCGTATGGAGCTTGATGGCTCCCTTTGCGGTGCGGAAATGAGCCCAGGGGAACAGAGAAAGGCACAACTCAATGGTGCTGGCATCTACGGCCTTGAGATCATTTCGGAAAGAAAACTCTGATGCTGTCCTGAAACTGAGAGAACGGCATCGTTTCACGAGTTCGTAGAACAGCGATTCGTACACGACAAATGATCTTTTTTCATTGGCCTTTGCCAGGGTTGAACGGGCTACAGACCTGAGCCCCAGATGGTGCCAGCTGCTGTCCCGAAGAAACAGTCCTGTTTCAATATCTCGCAAGGAGTCCTTTCCCGTCGCCTGAGCATACAGAAGGATGGTGAGCTGATCCTTGCACCGCATCTTCTTCACGTACCGATCAGAATCATGCTGTCTCACAAAACCCTGAAACTCCTGCATGGGCAAAAGGTGCTGTAACTGATTCAGTACGGTGGTATATTCTGCCATATGAAAAGGGGGGGTAGTGTCTAGAAAATTGTGTCTGGAGCTGTGGTAGTTGGGTTGCACAATGGGTGATAAAGTGGTCTGACATATTGGTCTGACATATTGGTAAAAAGCTGGGATATGACGCTTGTAAGTGCCTCTTTGGAATTGGTCGAT
>CAZWLI010000076.1:0-1689 GCA_964634525.1 uncultured Candidatus Peribacteria bacterium
TATCTTCCGATAGGTGATGGCTCGCTTGTTGTTCCAGGACTCAAAGACGGCATTGATCGCACCCAGAAGCTGTTCCCAGGGATCCGATGGAAAATCTTTCCCGAGCTTTGCCTTCACCACGCCTTTGTAGATTCCCACCAACGCCTTCAGATCATCCGACCTCATTTCAAGATCTGATGGGTAGGCTTTGGCCTTTTTGTACTCAGTAAATTTTTCTTCAAAGGAATGGTGGTCGATGCCGAGCACCACATTTCCATACATATTTAAAAAACGGCGATAGGCGTCATACGCGAATCGCTCGTTGTTGGTCTTTTCTGAGAGAGCCTTGACCGTGACGTCATTGAGCCCGAGGTTGAGGACGGTGTCCATCATGCCCGGCATGGAGGCCCGCGCTCCGGACCGAACGGAGAAGAGGAGGGGATTGGCACTATCTCCAAACTTCTTTCCTATTTTCTTTTCTACGACCGCAACGGCCTTCTTTACCTGATCCATGAAATCCGTTACGTGCTTTTTTTCTTTTTGAAACGTCACGCAGTACTCCGTCGTGATCGTGAATCCTGGAGGAACGTTCAGGCCCAAGCTCGTCATTTGAGCCAATCCTGCCCCTTTACCTCCGAGCAGATTTCGCATATCCTTGTTGCCTTCTTCGAAGTGATAGAGAAATTTCTGCATGGTGCTCCAGATTTGAATGTACTGTAGCAGGGGGCTTGTAAAAAGAAACCTTTTTGTCATTCCGACCGAGGCCGCCGAAGGCGGACGAGTGGAGGAATCGCTACTCCATATCATATCTGTTATTTTTTTATGTTCACCTGGTCCCAACCCCACCCCCAAATCGTCCTCTCCCCGATGGCCGGCTACACGGACAGTGCCTTCAAGCAGATGGTCCGATCGGTGGCCAAGGAGGCGGTGGTCGTCACGGAATTCGTTTCAGCGGATGCGGTTTTTTACAAATCGCAGAAAACGCTCAAGATGATGGAGTTTGACGAAGTCGAGCATCCGGTGATCCTCCAGCTCTTCGGCAAGCATCCGGATCGCTTTGTACACGCTGCCAAGCTGGCTGAAGCGATGGGTTATGACGGCGTGGACATCAATATGGGCTGCCCGGCAAAAAAAGTGATCCACTCCGATCACGGTTCTGCGTTGGTGAAGATTGAGAACCGCTGCACCGCGATGAAGATTGTTTCGGACATGGTGAAGGCTGTGAAAATTCCGATCTCGGTGAAAACTCGTCTCGGCTGGGAAAACAGTGATGAGCTGGTGGGATTTTGCAAGGAACTGGAGAACAATGGATGCGCCTCGCTCGCCATCCATGGCCGCACCACGAAGCAAAGCTACAAGGGCGAAGCAAATTGGGAACCGATCTATGAGGTGAAGCGAAACCTTGGCATTCCGGTCTTTGGCAACGGTGATATCACGAGTGTCAGCGCTTTCCGAAAAAAAATAGGGAACTTGAACGGGGTCTTTGTCGGTAGAGCAAGTTTCGGTGATCCCTGGATTCTGCAGGACCTCATCACCTATTTGAAGAATCCTGAGCTGTACGCAAAGCTTTCGGACGAAGAACTCGATCGTACCTTCCCTCGCGGAGGGCAAATCCCCTGGGAGAAGAAACGCGAGGTGGCACTCACGCACTGCGAGATCAGCGTGAAGGTAAAAGGCGAACAGCTGGGCATGCTCGAGATGCGAAAACAC
>CAZWLI010000077.1:0-2039 GCA_964634525.1 uncultured Candidatus Peribacteria bacterium
GCCACCGCTATCGATGATGGCTTGTTTCGCGAGCAGTTTTGCTTCTTCCGCGAGGTCAACTCCGAAAGTTTTCCTGCTCTGCGCGAGAATCTCGGCAGACTGATGATGTTCAGGATATTGGAGCGGAAGGGTCTGGCCAGAAAACGCTTTTCGAATTTCTCCATCAATGCTGATTTTGCAGTAAAACTCCTGGACTCCCAGGTTGATCAAGTCTCGCTCGATGAAGACAGGGGTGTATTCCTGCACAAAGTGTGGAGCATCCTCTCCACCGACACGGAAAGTGATGAAAGAGCCAATATTTCCAAACACCGCTTTCTTCACCGGCTCGGAGAGCTGACCGAGGAACTGGTGCGCGACGTTCAAAATCAGCTTATACTTTCTGGCCTCAGACAGAATTTCACTGAACGTATCGGTCGTAAAGTTCTGGAACTCATCGATGTAGAGAAAGAAATCTTTGCGCTGTTCCTCGGGGATATCTTGTCGAGACATCGCGGCCTGATAGAGTTTCGTGATGAACATCGCTCCGAGGAGCTGAATGTTTTCCTCCCCGAGGATTCCCTTCGGGAGCTTCACGAGTAGAATCTTTTGCTCATCCATCACCTTTCTCAGGTTAAACGTGTTGTGGGTGATGGAAATGACATTCTTGATCATCGTATTACCAGACAGTTGCCCCATCTTGTTCAGCAGGGGATTGATGGCTTCAGAGCTATACTTCTCCGTCCAAGATGGAAATTCATTGGTCCAAAAATTTCGAACGGTGTCATCTTTCACCTGCCGTATCACTTTCTGCCGATACTCACGGTTCGCGATCATTTTTTGAATGGAAAACACAGTCGCGTCTGGCGTATCGAGAAGCGCAAGGACACAGTATCGCAGCACATGTTCGAGACGCGCGTTCCAATTGGCGGCAAAAGCCTTCTTGAAAATATTGACGAATCCACTGGTCACCTGCATCTTCAAACGATCCTCCACCTGTTCGAGGGGATTGAAAGGAACAGGACGCTCGGTATCGAGAGGGTTAAACAGGATCACGTCTTTTTGTCGGGAAGGCGGGATCAACTTCAAGGCGTTATCCACCAAGTCCCCATGAGGATCAATCACGCAAAGACCCTGACCATCTTCCAGATCACCGCGGATGAGGAGCTCCAGAAGTTTCGACTTTCCCGAGCCAGACTTACCCACGACGTAGAGGTGGCGGATACGGTCTCTCCGCAGCAAGCCGAATTCCCGAAAGCTGCTGTGATAATTTGTTTTCCCGAAATAGCAGATGTCTTTGCCTTTCCCAAAAGGAAGGTCTGCCGGCGGCTCTGCCTTCTTCGAAATCACGGCGGAAAAGTGCGGGATATCTTTCGGATTCGGCAGGTGCATGAGGGTGATGAATTCCTCCACATTCATCACGAGCTTTTCGGCGATCGGTCTCCTCATCGTTTCCGCGCGGGCGAGGTCACCCGTCCTCGTCTTCTTCACCACGAATTTGTTCGTGGAATCGTCGGAATAGTAGGCTTGGACAGAAGCAAAAAACGCGTCAGCAAGAGAGGCAGAATTCCCCTCCGTGGAGGCAACACCGATCTGGATCCCCACCTTCACATGATCCGTCTTGCTCTTCTGCTTGATGAGGGTATCTTCTTTTTCAAAAAGTCCCTCCTTCGCTTTGTCACGAAAGCGAAACTTTCGCATAAAGAAATGCCAAAACTTCATCACTTTTTTCTTGAGCAAATAAAACAAGTCTTCCTTCTGCTTCGTCAGAATCAATTGAATCCACCCCTTCTGGTCACTGCGAAGTTCCGCGAGGAAGCTGCAAATGGGGGAGAGTGAATCCTTGTAAAACTGAATTGCCGCGCTCGTCTCCTTCACCTTGTCCGGGACAGAATCCATCCGAAGCGTGTTGAAAGACTTGATCGGCACAATGGAGGATTTCATGACCCCGAGCTGATACAGGGTCGTCTCCATGGTTTTGGGAATATCCAGGGGATCCTTCTTCAGCGCGATAATTTCAGTAAGTGGAAACGTTGAATAAAAGAGCGACTGAAATTTCGGCA
>CAZWLI010000078.1:0-17147 GCA_964634525.1 uncultured Candidatus Peribacteria bacterium
AAATAAAAATCCAATCCACCTAAATAAATAATAATAAGATCGTTTTCTTTCCAATAATCCTTGAAATACTGGAGTTGTTGATTTGGAACAAGTTTTTGTAAACTGTAGAGAGTTTCGATCAGAATAATCTCAGGAATAATAATCATTGATTGGTTTTCCAATAGGTCTTCAACAAGAAACAAAGCCCATTTATGATGGACATCTTTATTGTTAAAGAACGATACCCAAACAGAAGAATCAAGTATATAATCAGTCTTCATAACCTCCTCGGTCTTTACGGATTAATGTAACACTATCTGTTTTTGGGCCAGAAAATATCAGCTTCTTCAGATGCTCAAAGGCTTCCTTTCCGGTCATCTTTCTTCGTTTTTGAGGAAGATGAACAATGAACTGCCGATAATCGTAGGTTGTTTTCATAAACTTTTATAACTATCAGCAGTATAGGCTTTTCAGTTCTGCTTGCAAAGGAGTTTGCGGTGGCTTTTCACATCATGGATCCTCAGAATATTCGCTCCATTTTCGAGGCATTTTCTTGAGACTTCCAAGGTTCTCTCATCTCGATCCTTCATCTCTCCCCAAAGAAATCCCTTCCTGGACGGCCCGACCAGGATCGGAAATTCAAGACTTTTCAACTCAGCCAATCGTTCGATGACCTCGAAGCTTACGGTCGGGTCATTGGAAAGAAATCGACCCATACCCGGATCCACGATAATTTTTTCTCTCGGGAAGCCTTTTTCCAACAGCTTGTCCGCTTGAGACTTTAAAAAAAGCTTAATCGTGAGCATCACATTTTCGAAATGCTTCTCTTGATTGCCGGCATACGGTGTTATATAGCTGCTGTGCATCAGACAAACATATGGTTTGAATTTCAGCAGCACATCTATCATTCGCGGATCGCCTCTGAGTGCGGTGACATCATTCATCATCTGAACGCCGAGCTTCAGAGCTTTTTCGGCGACCGAGGCGCGAAACGTGTCGACCGATATACAAGCCTGCCTGCCGTTAGGCATGGTTTTTGAATAATCAATCTTTGAAAGTACGGGCTCGAGCCTCTCCCACTCCACCTCTTCGCCTACGAGAGTCTCCGGCCCGGCAGTTGACTGGGCGCCGATGTCGATGATATCAGCTCCTTCGCGGGTCATTTCTTCGATTCGGTCCAGCGCCTTTTGAACGCCAAAAAAAAGCCCGCCGTCCGAGAAGGAATCTGGCGTGAGATTTAGGATGCCCATGAGGATTGGCTTGTCGAAAGAAAGAACTTTCATCTCTGGAGAATTAATTCCTGGTATCGATCGTACAATTGACCGGTGATGAGGCCTGGAGTTCCGTCCGCAATCATGGTCTCATCAACCTGCACAATGCCGCAAATTCCCGTACTGGCTTTTGTCATCATCAACTCACGAATACCGGTGAGTGTTTTCCGATGCAATGTTCCGACTCTTGTTGGCATTCCGAAATTTTCTGCAATGTTCAGGACGATCTTTTGAGTAATGCCAGACAGGGCATCTTCGCACCAGCAGAGCACTCCATCTTCATCGACCCAGAGGATGTTTGATCGGGTGCCCTCGATAATAGTATCGCGTTGGTTGTAGATCAAGCATTCGAAGCACTTTTTCCCACGAATTTTTCTCTTCCCCGCTCGCTCGTAAAACGAGTCAAGCTCAGGACGATACACGGTCTTTGCTTTCCGCGTCTCCGGATTTCGTTCAAATCGCTCCGTACACACGGTTACGCCATCCGTGTAGATTTTGGGATCGATCCTCAGCGGCCGAGAGACAATCACCACATGATTTGGTGTTGCGGTTATTCGTAAAAACTGAGAAGCGGATCCCGCTGCCTCGATGACGAGCTGAATCCATTCCCGGATTTGTTTTTGAAGTGATCTTCCGAGTGAGAAATTCAGAATGTGAGCCGATTGGAAGAGGCGTTCCAGATGCTCGCCAAGAGCAATCGTTTTATCATTGATATACAGAATCGAATCGTACACCGCTCCACGTGGATAATTTGGATCGCCACGAAAAAACCTTGATTCATCGTGATCGTCCTTTCCCGGGTTCGAATTGATGATCCCATCTTTGAGAACAATCATATTCATGAGGTTTGAAATGTTGTTGCTTTCGTAAAGCACTCCTCATACTCCCGCTCCCCCACTGAGTCCGCCACTATGCCGCCGCCAAAGGATGCCGTGACCAAGTCGCCCCGCTGCACGAGCGTGCGAATCGCGATATTCAGATCCATGCGTCCGTGAGCGCTCAGATAGCCGAGGCAGCCGGTGTAGACGCCTCGAGGAGCGGTCTCGAGCTTCGCCAGGATTTCCATGGCTTTTCGCTTCGGGCAGCCAGTGATCGAGCCTCCGGGGAAAGTTGCGGTGATAATATCCTTCGCGGTAGTGGCTTCGAGTGTTTCGGACTGAATATGCGAATAGGTGTGGATCACCTTTGGGCAGATCTGGATGGCCTGTTGCTCCAGCACCTTTACGGTGCCGGGTTTCGAGACTTTCGCGAGGTCGTTTCGCAGAAGATCCGTCACCATCGAGAGCTCAGCGGTTTCTTTCGCATCGCTGAGCAGCTCCAGCTCATACTGCAGGCTCTCGGCCTCGGTCTTCCCGCGAGGCCGTGTGCCCTTGATAGGCTTGGTTTCTAGGGTCTTGCCGTCCCAGAGCAGAAATCGTTCCGGCGAGAGGCTGAGGATCGTTCGATCCTCTTGTTCGAGATACATCCCCATGGAGGAGGGATTTCTTTCGACCAGCTGGCCAAACAGCGAGCGCGTGTCATTCACGACTTTCCCCGTGAAGGGAAAGGTCAGGCAGCCTTGGTAAATTTCACCTTCTTGAATCGATTTTTTGAGGAAAGAAAATTTTTCTAGATACGTTTCCTTCGTCCATGTTGGTTCAAGCGTGAGCTTTTGTGGAGTAAAATGTGGTTCTCTTGTTGCCCATGTAAGCACTTCTTTCTCATCTCCTCCGACCAGATGCCACTGGCTTTGATGATGGTCAAAGAGAAGAACATGGTCGTATTCGGCGAAGGAGATTAAAGAACGACCACCCCCCTGCCCCCCTCCTTGGCTGGAGGGGGGAATACGGAGACCAAGAAGTTCATACCCATATTCATAATCGATCGAACCGATGAAGCCACCCTGAAAAGGTAGATCAGAAGAGCTTGACGACGAAGGGTTCAACTCAGGAATCTCATCGATCGTTCTTTTGGGATTCCATGCGATTATCGACCATCGTGCATCGAAAGAGCCGTCGCTGATGAGGAATGCCACCTGTTTCAGTTCTTTCGGAAGACGAAGAAAGAGTTGGAGCGGGTCAAGGCTGAGACTGAGCGAAGCAATGCTCATGGTTTTGCGATGAGGTTGAGGAATTCCGCTCTGGTTTCCGGTGTTTTTTTGAAAGACCCTCGGAAAGCCGAGGTGATCACCAGAGAATTTTGCTTCTGGGCCCCCCGCGCTTTGATACACAGGTGTTCGCCCTCCAGGATTACGCCCAAACCAATGGGCTTCAGCACAGCCCAAAAAAACTCGGCGATCTGTGTTGTGAGGCGTTCTTGATTTTGAAGTCGTTTGGCGAAAATATCGATAACTCGAGGAAATTTGGAAAGCCCCACGATTTGCTTCCCGGGAATATATCCCACATGCGCCTTGCCGTAGAAGGGCAGCAGATGATGTTCGCAGGTGGAGAAGAAGTCGTTGTCACGAGAAATAATCATCTCGTCGTAGCCCTCGGAATCAAACAGTGTCACCGTTTTCATCGGATCCTGTCGGTAGCCGGAAAAAAGCTCCTCTCGGCTTTTCAGGAAGCGCTCGTAGCTCCCTTTGAGGCCATCACGATCTGGATTTTCACCCATTGCTTTAATCCATTCTTTGAAATCATTTTCAAGAGGGAATTGCATATCCTAAAAGCTAACACCTCGAATAGGGCTTCACTATAAGCTTATCCTCACACTCGTCAAGAAGCTTCTGTGTTTCTGGAATCAGCTCTGCGAGGGGTACCAGGACGAATCTTCTCTTGGCAATTTCCGGATGCGGAAGCGTGAGAAAAGCGCTGTTTCTTCGCTCATCACGGTAGTACAGGAGGTCAATGTCGATGATCCGTGGCTCCACCACGGCAGACAGGTCATTTTTTAACTCTCGAACTCTTCCCATTTTCGCTTCGATCGCAAGACACGTTTCCAGAAGTTTTTCCGGTGACTTCGGTGTTTCCACAATCACGACCTGATTCAGAAACCACGGCTGATCGGAATTTCCATACGCCGTGCCTACCGCCGTGACTACCGGCAGGCAGGGTTCGGTTTCATAGATGCGTGATTCTTTGGTGATTCGAATATCATGCTCTCTCAAAAGCTGCTTCGCATATTCGAGGTGCTTCAAGCGATCTCCTAAATTACTACCGAGGCTGAGGGCTATAGAATCCATTTTTACCGCGATAGGTGACAAAGCACGTTGGGGTTTCCCAGAGCTTGATTTCAAAAAGACGCGCTTGGGAAAAGGTGTTTTCAAGTTGTTCCCATATCCAGATGGCAACAATTTCCGCAGAAGGATTCGGGAAGCGATCATTGAGATGCGTGTGATCGAGCACTTCGATGATTTTTTCCTTCACAACCTTATTCAAGTCCACGAAATCATACACAAGATCATCCTCCCGCATTTCTCCGATGACAGTGGCCTCCAACTTGTAGTTGTGTCCGTGGAGCCGCTCACACTTCCCGTGGTATTTCGTGAGGAAGTGCGAGGCGGAAAATTCGAAGATTTTGGTGACCGTGAGTTGGGGCATTTTTACAGTTCTGATGGCTTAATGAGGCCAAATGATAGCACTTTTTTTGCCATCTGAAAATGCTGATCATCCGATACAATCGCTATATTATATGCTCTTGAAATCTCTATGATGATCAAATCCGCAATGCCGATGCGATGAATGCCTTTTTGAGATAAGCTTTTTTGATGCACTGCAATATTTTTCCAGAATTCCAGATCTGATTGAGGACTGAGGTAAGTCAAGCTCTCAAAGACGGTTTCAGAATATTCTCTTTCCGCGCCACGTTGAAGAAATGGAAGAAATTCCGCCAAAACAACACCACAAGTGGCTATTTCTCCTTTCCGGAGCCAGCCTTCAAAGACACCTGGCCAAGTGAAATTATTTCTTCTTTGAACAAAATTTATCCATACCGAGGTATCAGGAAGGACCATATCAAGATGTAAGAGCTTTTTTGCGTGATGCTGCCCATTTATAGTGTTTTCTATCACGCATGATGTCGAAATTGATTCTGGGATAATTCACTTTTCCTCTAAGACTGATAAAGTTCTCAACGCCCCTTTGCCGCTTCAGTTCTTTCAAACCCATGATGAGCAAATCGGTCTTTGTCATTCCCGGATAACCGGCCCGCACTTCATCCATAAGATCGACGGGCAAATTACTGGTGGTTTTCATCGTTGTCTTCATATGGAAAAATTTATTGCTTGGATACATACGAATGATAATTGATTTGCCATATGGGTGCAAGCTTCCTATTATCCTGGTGCAAGTGCTCACACTTGCCGTGGTATTTCGTGAGGAAGTGCGAGGCGGAAAATTCGAATATTTTGGTGACCGTGAGTTGGGGCATGTCGTAATAAACATGGGGATATGGAGGATAGCATCAAGGAGGCCGAAATCACAGCAGGCCAGTGACCCTTCGTAGCAGCTCTTCACTGCGAACACTGCGGCAGCAAGAGCCGATAGCCGCAAGATCCGGACGATCGACGAGAAGTTGCTTCAAAAACCCAATTTCTTCTTCGATTGTAGCGGGATAATTATGAATGCCTCGCTCACATTCGGCTTGCTTCCCCTGATCTTGATTGGGATATACGACCTTGATTTCTGCGTTAGGATCTTGTTCAAGAGCTTTTTTGGTTGCCCTGTGGGAATTGCAATTAAGCCCCAGTCCAAGATATTTGTTCTCAAGGATTCCTCGGAACTGACGAGCTAGGTCGGAGAAATTATCGTTGGAGTTCGGATCCAAGATTCGCCCATCATCCCCCACGACCAAGCTCATCAGTACCGGCAGACAAAGCTCTTTGCAAAGCTGCGCGATAGCAATAAGTTCTGGCACCGACACCCCTCCCGCCTCGACCAGCACAGCGTCCACATGGCCTTTCTGTAGCCCCTCAAGTTGGGCACGGTGGTCATTGGTGTAGGCCTGGATCAGTTTCGCTTCCGAGCCTTGAAGCTGAATTTTGCCATTGTTGCTATCCCCACTGGTCAGCACCGATCCGAAAACGGGGACCGAATCATTACCAAAACGTTCTCTTGCCTCCAGAGCAACTTTCGTGGCGATCACATTGAGGCGCAAGTAATAATCGTCAAGCTCAGCTCTATTTTGCACACGCTGAGGATATGGTTTTTTAGCATCTGGTCTGGCCAAACGCGGATGTCCTCCACATGTGGCTGTTACGATGGCACCACATCCAGCCTCGAGATCGGAAACGTGTAGTTGTCGCACAGAATTCCTCACCGCTTCGTGCAGGATTCCACCTAATCCATCGACATTACCCACTTCAATCCCCGGCGGATTGAGTCCGGGCGTCGAAGAAGAGGGCATTACAATAGTTTTTTCATCCTGATGGAGGAATCTCAGCCGATCGCTCGACTGCGTAGGTGGATGGTACAGGTCTGTCCAGAGCACAGGTTGATACTGCTGTTGTGTGGATGGAGGTGACATAGTTGGTACGAAAAAACTCCCCTCCCCCGAAGCGGGAGAGAGGAGTTTGAAATTCAAGATTCGAAACTCTTACCGCTTCAGGCGAGGCAGGTGGGGCAACATCATCGAGATCATCACGCTTTGAACTGTATTCATATTGTGGGATTTGGAGACAGTATAAAAAGATAAATTTATCCCGTCAAGATTTACGCAGCCTTTTTCTCTTCCTCCTTTTTCACCTCCTCAACCACAGCCACCGGTTTAGCCACTTCCCCCTTCAGGGCTTTTTCAATCACATCCGCTTCTTCTCGGCTCAAGCCTTCAATTCCCATCAGAGCCTCGGCATTGAGACCCATGAGCTGAATGCTCTTCACAAAGCCGGCACCTTCGAGTTTGGCAGCAATCTCAGTGCTCATGCCCGGCAGATCCTTGATATTCTCCGCAGCCACCGGCATCGCGACCTTCTTCTCGACCTTCCTACTGCCGGTCTTTTCAATGGTCTTTTTCTGCTCAAGCTCTTTCTTCTTCAGTTCATCCAGCTTGGTGGTGTCGAGCTTCTCGAGGTCAATGATGTCGATCTCCCAGCCGGTGAGCATCGAAGCCAGGCGGACATTTTGGCCACCCTTGCCAATGGCGAGCGCACGCTCCTCGACAGGAAGGTAAACCTTGGCGCGACGAGAAGCCGGGTCGAGATCAATGTAGCTGATCTTTGCGGGCGCAAGACCGGCATGCAACATCCTGAGCGGATCTTCGCTGTATTCGATGATGTCAATCCGTTCCCCGCTGAATTCCTCCATGACGTTTTGGATGCGCACGCCCTTCTGACCAACACAGGCGCCGATAGGATCGACGTTCGGGTCATTGGAATGCACGGCAACTTTGGTGCGAACGCCGGCTTCGCGAGCTATGGATTTGATCTCCACGACCTTTTCGCGCACTTCAGGAATCTCAAGCTCCAGTAGGCAATTCACCAGCTTGGGGTGCGAACGGGAAATGAGAAGACGAGGACCCTTTGGGGTGGCCACGACTTTTTCCAGATACACCTTGATACGCTGGCCATTTTGATAAATCTCCCGAGGAATCTGATCTTGGGGACGCAGCACCGCCTGGGTCCGGTCCAGGTCCACATACACATTGGAGCCTTCCACGCGGTTCACATATCCACTGAGAATCTCATGCTCGCGATCTTTGTACATATCGGTGATAATGTCTTTTTCCGCTTCTTGGATACGCTGAATAATCACCTGTTTTGCACTCTGAGCCGCAATGCGTCCGTAGTCCGTGGGCGTCACGTCGATGTCGACGGTTTCTCCGGCTTTCACGGCTTTCTTATATTTTTTGGCTTCCGAAAGGTGCATTTGCAGATCTTTGGACACGAGTTCAGAGCCATCTTCAAGGACTTCTTTGACCAGATACACCGTGGCATTGGCGGTTTCCGAATCGATATCGACTCGAATATTTTGATCGCGGTTGCCATAGTCCTTTCGGTACGCCGCACGAAGCGCCTGCGAGACAATATCAATCACCTTGTCTTTGGGAAGATTTTTTTCTGTGGCCAGTTGGTTGATGGCGGCCATGAAACGGGACTGCATAGGGAAGGGTTTAGCGATTAGGGTTTAGGGTATAGGAAACAAACAAACTTACGTTTGTTCTTCTTCCTAAAAACCTTATGCGCACTAAGAATATCAACTCTTTTTAGTCTTTGCAATAGATTTCAGTCTAAACCCTATGCCCTAAACGCTAAACCCTTGTTCCCTAAAACAACGTCGGCTCTTCCTCATGAATCTTGAGGAATACCTGTGCCAAGGCTTTCACATCATCCAGGGCTCGATGGCGTCGATCGAAACGGATGCCAAAGTGCTCGGTCAGGGCCCCGAGGGTGTGAGACTTGAGCTCCGGCATTTCTTTTTGAACTTGCAGTAGCGTACATCGATGAGAGGGCAGCTTCTGTGGATTCAGGCCAAGGCGTTTCATTTCCTCTTTCAAGAACGCCATATCAAACGAAGCATTGTGGGCGACCAGGATATCGGATCCGACAAATTGAAGAAATTTCGGAATCACCTCTTCGGCCTCAGGAGCTTTTTCCAGCTGCTCATTGATGATGCCATGGATTTTTTTCGCGTCGGTTGGGATCAGTCGGTGGGGATTGATGAAGGAATTGAAGACGTCGTTGGTCACCACCCCATTGATCACGCGAACCGCCGCAATCTCAATAATCCGGTCGCCGGTTTCCGGATAGAGTCCGGTTGTTTCGGTATCGAAAATAACATAAGCCATCGAGAAAGGAGCGTTAGGATACTTAAGATCGTTAGGATACTAACGCTAAACACGTGCTATTTCCAATTTTTCAACACGTTTTTCAAGGTGATTGAATTTTTTTGTACTCACAAAATCACCGACGTAGCTTCCGAGCAGGTATTCATGATCAGAAACTTTTTTCTCTGT
This sequence comes from uncultured Candidatus Peribacteria bacterium, assembly GCA_964634525.1. Lineage (GTDB taxonomy): Bacteria > Patescibacteriota > Gracilibacteria > JAUYGZ01 > JAUYGZ01 > CAZWLI01. The sequence goes on from CAZWLI010000078.1 coordinate 9,120, forward strand.
GCCAAAGACATGTTTATCCATTCTGTCACTCAAGCTGATGACTCTCTCATCAAGACTCGCTACTCTCTGATCAAGACTCGCTACACCTTGGTCGAGACGAACGACCCTCTCATTGAGAACAGTCAGAATATTATTCACATCTTTGGCCCATACGTGAAGCGGGGTCACATATTGTTCAAATCTGATATCTACGACAGTGGCAACAGCTAATTGAATATTTTCAAGATCTTTCTTTGTAAGAGCCATAGAAAATAGTTAAGTATTCATTTTATATACAAAAAAACATTTATCTTCAAGGCAATTAACTGGACAATTCATGGGCCTATGACACTACCCTTCAATTTTCAAAAATCCAATTATTTCCATTGACGGTGTGCTACGATATTCTTGTTTTTTTCTTTCATGATGCAGGGACTCTCGTCAGCGGAGGTTTTAATCCAGCAAGGAAAATTCGGCCCCAATATTTTGGAGACGGCCAATACGAATCCCTGGTGGAAAATGCTCTTTTCGCAGTTCACCGACTTTATGGTGCTCCTGCTCATTGCCGCTGCAGGAGTCGCGATTGGCATGGGGTATTATGAGGGTGACGACACGGAGCTGATCGACGGCTATATCATCCTCGGGATCGTGCTGCTCAATGCCGGCATTGGCTTTTTTCAAGAATTCAAAACCGACCGAGCACTGGAGGCGTTGAAAAAGCTTGTTTCCCATTTTGCGCTGGTGATTCGAAATGGAGAAAAAGTTCAGATCAAAGCCGAGGAGGTTGTGCCCGGAGAAATTATTGTCCTCAATGCGGGGGACAAGATCGTGGCCGATGGCTTCGTGCTGGAGAGTTCGCGGCTCACCGCCGACGAAGCCGCGCTCACGGGAGAGTCGACCTCGGTCTTCAAGCGAATGGACGAGAAGCTTTTCATGGGCACCTCGATCGTGGGAGGGGCGGGAGTGATGGAAGTGACGCACATTGGCATGGCCACGGAGTTTGGCAAGATCGCATCGCTCACCACCCAGACCGTGCAGGACAAATCCCCTCTGCAAAAGGAACTCTACTCGATCGGGGTCTTCGTCACCAAGGTGACGATAGCCCTCTCGCTTATCCTCATGCTGGTGGGGATTTTTCTTCAAGGAAAGCATTTTTTGGAATCTCTCCTTTTTGCTGTTTCCGTCGCCGTAGCGGCGGTGCCGGAAGGACTTCCGGCCACGATCACCATTGCCCTCGCGCTGGGAGGAGCGGAGCTGGTGCGCAAGAATGTTGTGGTGAAGAAACTCTCTTCCATCGAAACCCTTGGCGCTACCACCGTCATCTGCTCGGACAAAACCGGAACGCTGACGAAGAATGAAATGACGGTGACCCGAGTTGTTCTCGGCGTAGATGAAGTTCTGGAAGTAACGGGGGCGGGGTATGACCCGGGGAGGGGGGACATCTCTCCCCAACCCTCTCTCCTTGGCTGGAGAGAGGGCGCAAGAATTATCCCCCCTCCTACTCCGTCCGCCGCGGTGGAGCGGAAGGGGCTCAGAGGGAGGTCTTCAAACCTTCAAATGATTCGTCAGATCTCAACGTACTGCACCGAAGCGGTACTTCAGAACAAAGATGGGCATTGGACGATCCTTGGAGATCCAACCGAGGGAGCTTTATTGACTTTTTCGCAGAAGAAAGTTCAGGGCGAGACATCGGCAGCGGCGATTCCGGAATTCCAAATCACTGAAAAAATTCCTTTTGATAGTGATCGAAAATTAATGAGCGTTGTTGTCCTCCCCCCTCCAGTCAAGGAGGGGGGTCAGGGGGGAGGTCTGCTCCTGACCAAAGGAGCGCCCGACAGGGTGATCGAGCGATCGACTCAGATTCTTGTGAATGGGAGCATTCAGGAGTTCACTTCCGAACTCAAAAAGAATGCCCATGCGATGAATGAGGCCCTCGCCAGGGACGCGCTTCGAGTTATCGGATTTGGATATCGCATTTTGCCACAGGGACCCCCCAACCCCCTTGCAAGGGGGAGTAGCACAGTTCAGGAACCCGAGAGGGATCTTATTTTTGTCGGTATGGTGGGCATGATCGATCCACCGAGAGAAGAAGTGCCGAAGGCCGTGGAGCTCTGCCGTAAGGCTGGCGTTCGCATTCTCGTGATCACGGGTGACCACGGCCTCACGGCTCACGCGATCGCAAAGCAGATTGGAATGGCAGATGAGCAAACGCCGGTTATTTTAGGAAAGGGGTTGGAGGGAATGACGGACAAGGAGTTGGAGCGTGTCCTGGGCAGGACAAGAGGATCGATCATCTTCTCTCGTGTCTCCCCCGAGCACAAGCGTCGCATCGTTGATCGGCTGAAAGAAATGGGGGAAGTGGTGGCCGTGACGGGAGATGGCGTCAACGACGCTCCGGCCCTCAAGCGAGCGGATCTGGGCATTGCGATGGGTATCACGGGGACGGAGGTCGCCAAGGAGACGGCCAATATGATCCTGATGAACGATTCTTTCGCCAGCATTATTGTGGCGATCCGAGAAGGACGAAAGATCTATGCGAACTTAAAAAAGTTCACATGGTTTATTTTCTCCACGAATATCGGTGAGCTCGTGCTGGTCTTCAGCGCCATTCTTCTCAATATTCCCGCGCCACTCACAGCAGCCCTGATCCTTGCGATCAATGTGGGCACTGACGTGCTCCCTGCCATTGCCCTGGGGGTCGATCACGCCGAGCCGGACATCATGGAGATGGCTCCTCGCGATCCTGCAGCTCGCATTATGAACCGTGCTTTCGTAAAGCATTTCACGCTCATGGGGCTTTTCATCGGCTTCATCGCCCTCGGCGGTTTTTATTGGAAAATCAGTACTTTGGGTTCAGAGGCCGGTCTTCATGAAGCTCAGACCTTTGCCTTCACCATGCTCGTCGTGATGGAGCTCTTCAATGCGTACAGTGCTCGTAGCACCACGCATTCTATTTTCAAACTGCAGAGCTTTTGGAAGCTCACCGCCGCGAATCTCATTTCGCTCGCCATCGTGTTAGCCATTATCTCCATTCCCGCACTTCAAAAAATCTTCCACACTGTTTCCCTTCCGCCCGCCGATTGGCTCATCATCGGCGCGGCGGGAGTTTTGATCGTGGGGGTGGAGGAAGTGGCGAAACAAGCGTTCCGGAGCGGAGCCAAACCGCCGAAGGCGGGATGCGAAGCGTAGGACTCTGAGATAAAATTTCACGGATTTTGTGAAATTTGATCGAGGAGAGCGTAGTTCCCATTGAGGAAATCAGAAAGCTCTTGAAGAGAAAGGAGTCATGAGCTGCTCCAGTGGCCTTGAAAGGCAAGGGTCTTCACGTAAATTTCCCACAGAATCTCTGTCTGCTGAAGATATCCAATCAATACCTTGAGTCCTTCTTCTGCGGGTAGAGTGCGAAGGACCATCATATCAAGAATTGCCTGCTTTTTTACCGCCTCTTCCCGATCTTCTCCATTCAGGACGGACATCTCGACGACGGTTCGCGATTTTTTCATCTGACTTCCTAATGGTGTGATTTTATAGGAATTCAGAAGATCCATGATCCGATTGTCCTTGGAATCTTCAAGCAAAAGCTTTGCAAAGGCTGTGGCCTGAGAAGCATCAAATTTTTGAGCCTTCTTCAGGAGCATGCTGAGAATGGCGATGTCGGGCTTGTGATCATGGGGATCAAGCTTCACGGATCGCACTTCCTCGAGCAGCTCTTGGCTCATTTGTACGAGCTCAGGAAGTGGAGGCAGCACTTCCGGCTTGGCAGCGCTGACGACGGGTGCGATCGCAGGAGTGGAAGATGTCGTGATAGCAGTCGTCCCAGACGCCACAAAAGCAGTTGCGCTTGTCATTGGGGAGATTTCGGAGCTCACAGCAGCTGTAGCAGCAGATGCTGAATGCGCAGGAGATGGTGAAACGAAGAGGCCTCCGTATTTCTCTCGGAAGGCATAGAGCACCAGCGCAAAAGTCAGCACAGCGCTTGCCGCAAGGGCCGCTTCCAGCTTCGGATGAGGGGTGGTAATTCTTGGTCTTATGCCTTCAATCAGGCGCGGAGTCGCCCTTGCCCTGCCTCGAGTGACAGTTCTTGAGACTTTCTGTTCTTCCCATTCTTGCGCAGCAACTCCATGCTCATCAATGGCAAGAAATACAGAACACTCTTTTGTTGGAGAATAAAAAGCAATGCCCCTGATAGCACCTTCGCCTTTTCCCTTAAGCACAACTTCTGCTTCTTGTTGCAAGGCAATCTTGTAAGCCTCTGGCGGTCGAGTGATCCGTCGATTCTTCACCCATTCATAAATCGTTGCGCTGGATATTTTTGAGCCTTCGCTGAGCGCAAAAGCATCTTTGGTCGTAAGAACTTTTTTCGCCTCCTCACCTTCTGGAACTGCTGCTGGATCGCCCTTTTGGGAGTTTTTTTCTGTTTCAGGCATAGAGAGAGTTAAAAATAAGGTGTAATAATAATTGTTATTTCATTTCTGTCAACCGTCACCTGATTGCCGACCATCAAAAAAGATGATATACTAGTAGGATTTCAAATAAAAAAATGGTGAAAAACACAAAGAAAAACTCAAAAAATGACCCGTTTGGACTCCGAACGATCATCGACACCATCGATGCTTCGGAGCTTGCGGATGCCAAAAAGATCCTCTATCTCTACATGATTGCTGAGGGGTCTTTTTCTCTTCAAACCCTTGAAGATCTCGAAAAAGATCTTGCGGAACTCGCAAAACCAGCCCAGAAGGCTCTTTTGAGCCAAGAGAAAAAAGTGGCTGGTTTTGAAGATGAGCTTCAAAATATCAATCGGGAGCTCGACTCTCTGGCGGTCGAGCGCTGCGAAGACCTCCAGAAACGCGCTGAGGCGTTCCTTTCGCATGCTTCAAAAACAGAAGAAGGGCAGAGAGAAAAGAAGCACCAGAAGACTCTTGAAGCCATTTACAAAAAATTAGCTCGTTAATATGCGAAAACTTTGCGCAGACCAGAACAGTGAGTTCCTTCCCAAACGCTGGATTTATGCCGATAAACCGGCAGAATCCGCTGCAGCGGCAAAACCCGAAGAAAAGAAGCCTGAAACGACGGAAGAAAAAGATGAAAAAAGGATGAAGGATGAGACTGAACTTGGGAAGCTGAACCCGGAGAAGCTCCTCGACCAAGCGGGTCATGACATTTCCTCAACCCTGATTACCGAGCGATTGAAAGCTATCCGAGATATGAGAGCCAAGGGAGACAAAACGCTCCTTGCAAAAGTACGAACCTGGTACGGAGAACGATATAGCCCTGCAATTATTGTGCCCGGTAGAGAAATAACAGATGGGGAAATTGATGATATTCGTGATCTCGAAATGGTTCGATTGAGAGTGCGCCTGGGGGAAGAAACGAAGGCGCAGCTTGATGACATCACCCATGGCCATCCCCATCAGAGTCTCCAAGATGCTCTGCTGGTGCTCCTGGACGACACTCGTATCGACACGATCAGCACTCAAACTCGGGCGAGCATCGAGAAGTTGAATCTTGAGGGGGTGGATAATGTAAAATCAAGCGCCCATCTTTACCTCGAGACACTCAAAAAAAAGAAGAAACTCGAGGCCGATCTCGCCATTGCAAAATCAGAGATTCCGGAGCTCAAAAAGAAAGCCGATGAATACCAAGGGAAAGGAGAAGAGATCAAAAAGAAGCGAATCGAGTGGGAGAAGAATAAATGGAATTGGGTGAAAGCATGTGGAAAATGGCTTCTCAAAGGAACGGGGGTCGTCGCGGGCGTGGGAGCTCTTGGTACGGCAACACGAGATGCTTCATCTGCTTTTTTGAGCGAAGCCCCCATGCTGGAAACTCTTGGATCCGGATGGACAGCAAAAATCTTGGGGGCTGCTACAGAAAAAATAATTTCAGGAGCTGCCGTTGCGAGCGGCATTGGCATCGGAATTCTCGGAGCCGGTCTTGGCTATCACCTTCTCGCAGGACGAGTAGGGGTTGAATGGCCAAGGAGAATAGGGAACTTTTTTACGAAAAAAGGAGATAATCTGAAAAAAAGCAAGGCTTTGAAAACCAAAGAAAAGGAAATCAAAAAGCTGGAGAAAGACAAGGCCACAGCAACTACCGACCTGGCCCGATACCATCATGAAAATGAAGCGAAGATTCATATTGTGAAGGATCATCTGAAGGACTTTGAAAAGGAAAAAGAGGCCTTGGAGGTGAAGCAGCACAAAGAGCCCGAAGATCGAGCCCGCATACACCAGATCGAAGAGTCCATCAGGGCTTTGAAAACAGTTATGCTGCTCTACGAAGTCTCCAGCCATCACCACAACTTTGCGGAAAAAATTTCCGAACCTCTTCCCACCACCGGCACCATGCTCCCGAGCGGTGAGCCGGAGACCGATGCCGGTGAAAGCAATCGTTTCATCCTGGAGCGTATTCAAGCACTCGAGGTCGATGAAAAGCTCGAAGAGAAGGTTCTCGACTTTGCAAAAGCTCAAGACAAAAAAGAAATCGAACATCAGAAAGCCATCAGTGAGATGCCCTCGAAGGCGGGAGTCTTTCAAGATCTCAATAAACTCGACAGCGTGGAGGAGCATGACCTTGAATTCTTTCTTCGAGACATTGTTATTCACGACGCAGGGCGACAGCCTCCACGAAGAATTATTCTTCCACCAGCCCATAGCGCTGGTGCTGACGAAGTCGACATGCCAACTCGCTTGACCGCAGATGTCATTGTTCGAAAAGCTCCACATCTGATGGGGGCCCTTGCTCACCTGCGGGACATGCGGCTTTCCACAGCCTACCGCGTGCAGACGGCGCGCATCATTCTCGAGAAGATCGAAGGCAAAAATCTGGACTCCAAACGCAAGGCCGTCACGGCTCTCTTCGAATCCATCCCGGATGAGAATACGAGAAAGGCGATTGATCGAGATCCAAGGCTCATCATGTTCTACGCCGCAGGGGCTATTCACAATCCTTCCGTTGGGCAGCGATTCCCGGTGTGGGTGGAGAGCCTCAGCACCGCTGAGCTGGATGCTTTGGTTCCAAAACTCAGACAAATCCGCGACCAAGCGCTTTACAGTTCTACAAGCGACCGCCTCGAAAATCTGATGCTTGATATCAAGACAGAGATTAATGCATTTCATGTCGGTGCAACTTCCCTGGACGCCAATCTTGTTACCTTGCTGAATGCGAATACGAGCAAAACCCTCGCCGCAGCCGCAACAGAATTCTCTGCCAGCCATGTTGAAAAAATGAACGCCATCCCGGCGGCGGGGGCGAATTTCGTCGCAAGGATATCCACGCTGAGTGACTACGAAACGCTCAAAATCATCCGCAGTCTTCTGCAAAAAATGCGAGATGAGTGCTACGCCGAGGTGGGTGAGCTGAAGTTTCGGAAGAAAGATTTTGAAGCCATTGATACCGCGCTGAGGGAGGTCGAACCTTCGGAAGTTCGAGCATTCATTCTTCGCAGCCCAGGATGTCTTGGCACAAGTGGAGTGGCGGCTCTTCCGGACCCAGGCGCACCGATAAGCTTTGAAGACTACTCCAGGAGAAGCCTCAATGATGCTCAGCGAAAAACACTTCTCTCTGGGCTTCGAAGCATCAAGGCAGAAAAATGGATCCTCAACGAGGCAAAAGATGCCCTCATCCGAGAGAGTGATATGCCCGTCACCCTGAAGGCTCTTGATGAACAACTCGCAAGCATGACGAATAAAGAACTTGTGGCTTTCCTCCGGACAAACCCTCGTGTTCTGTCTCGTTTTGGACTACCGGCCCACAACGATCCAGCCCTGTGCGCCATAGTACCCGCAATACCAGGCATGACATCTTTGGACACCTACAAAAGACGGATTCCGCTCAACCGTCGAGCAGACCTGCTCCAGGCCTTGCGACAAATGGAATCTGAACACTTTCGGGTTGATAGGAGTACCGATAACATCGAAAGCGAGCAGCAGAGCCTTGTCAGAAGCATCTGCGAAGAATTTGACACATTAGCGCTGGATACCAGAAACCATGGCCCTCAAACCCATGCTGCCCTGAATGAAACCAACGTTGCGGTCGTGAATGAACATCTCA
>CAZWLI010000079.1:0-5752 GCA_964634525.1 uncultured Candidatus Peribacteria bacterium
ATTTTCATACGATCTCACAAAAATCTCTTTCATTATACCAATTGGATATCCAATTGTAAATATAAACATGGATCTTGATGGACCTGAAGAGAAGGGGTTGTCACAATAGCATAAAAACGCTATAATGAGCCATTCACAGTACTTATGTTAGAGAGAAAAAACCATCAGGAAAATCCATATGAAGGCGTGACACCAGAAAGTCTTTGCCCTTCACCAAATAATAAAAAAGAAGTAAAAAGAAAAATCAAAAACTGCGAATGTAAGGACTGTTCCGCCTTCATCCAAAAATCGTTACCAACGTCAGCGTTTACAATCACTCGCCGAGGGCTTCTTGCCGTAGCAGGTCTTGGGGCCGCAGCACTTGCTTTAAAAAGAATTTTGCCTGGGGATCCTCCCGCAGCAACCTCAGCCACTGCGCCTGTTGTGAGCGCAACTGTTGAAAAATCACCAGAAGAAATAATCTATCAAAAAATTCTTCAGGAACTTGAAGCCGATGAAAAGCACCTTCAAGGCATCATCGATACTATCGAAGGTCCTTTTTTGGATGCTTTGAAAAAAGCTCGTGCTCACCCAGGAACCATGCCTCCAGAGCTCAACAAAAGAATTGCCGGGATTATTGGCGCAATTGAAGTAACGCGTCAATGCCCCGAGAAAAACCGCTACAGCTTAGCAATCAGATTCTTGAAAGAGAAGAACGGCTCTGTCCCAAAACATCACATCAAGGAAAAAAACATGCGCTCCGGAGCGCACTGGCTAAAACTCATTGATAGCGAGAACCAGTGGAAAACTTCTCCACCTTATTTTTCCTATCAACTCAATGTGTCGGACCAAAACGATGTCGCCCACTATGACCTTCCGGCTGGCACTCTTTCCTTTAGTCGTTCTTTTTCATTTCAATCGCTTGTGGAATGGATGGTGGTCATTCACGAACTCACCCATGTTGTTCAATTTCAAGAACGCTTGAGTAATGCAAGCCCACAAGAAACAACAAATTTGAGGTCAAATTTAATGCTCACAACGCCAACAGGAGAGGCCCTTCTTCCGAAATATTATATTTTTGATATAGAGGTTGATGCCTATGCCACTTGTTTTGAAATTGGAAATATCATGACAGAAGGAGGTTTTGAAAGAATCATTCTCAAAAACCGCGATGATCGTGATCATTCTATTCGACCCAAAAATGCAAGAGACGACGCACTGATAGGAAAAATATTTGAAGGCTGTCCCGCAGGCATTGCCGATGATGCTCTGAGTTTAGCAATTCCATATTTTGAACAAGCCGGTGTTTACCCTTTGCGAAGTCAAAGGCTTGAAACAAAAATACGGATGAGAAAAGTAGGTGTTCTCGTGAGATCTGAAGAACTCTTTCGTACGAGCCCGGATGAGTTCAAAAAAATGATGTGGGCGAGAGAAAGGCAGAAGTGATTTTTAAGCCGTCAGCACCAGCGGCCCCTGCTTCGTAATCGCCAAGGAGTGCTCAAAGTGGGCCGACCATGAACCGTCCACGGTCACCATGGTCCAGCGATCCGGGAGGCACTTCACCTTCCAATCCTTCATCGTGGTGATGGGCTCGATCGCGATCACCATCCCCTCTTTCAAAAGTGGGCCATCATTTTTATTGCCCACATTCGGCACCTCGGGCTCCTCGTGGACCTGATACCCGACGCCATGGCCGATGAGATCACGCACGCAATTGTAGCCCTGACGCTCGACGAATTTTTGAATGGTCGAGCTGATCATGCCCACGTGATTGCCTTCCACGGCAACCTTGATGGCGCTGTCGAGCGCGTCCTTCGTCGTCTTCATGAAATGCTTCACTTCCACATCAATGTCGCCAACGGCAACGGTGATGGCGCTGTCGGTAATGAGATTCTGATAGCGCACACCATAATCCAGGCCAATAATGTCGCCCTCCTTGAGAATGTAATCGTACGACGGAATGCCGTGCACACAGGCTTCATTCACCGAGGTACACAAGCTCGCGGGGAAACCGTGATAGCCGAGGAAGGCCGGCTCAGCGCCGGGATATTCTTTCAAAAACGTGTCCGATGCTTCATTCAATTCTCCGGTTGAAATGCCAGGCTTCACCAGAGCCGCCACTCGATGAAGGACATCGTGGAGGATCTTGCCACCCTCACGGAGGACCTGAATTTCTTGCGGTGATTTAAGGGTAATTGTTTTTGTCATTGCTGATTGCTGGTTCAATTTTGAATTTTTTTCATAAGTTGTTCCATCACATCCGCCGCTTCGTTCTGTCCATCGACTTCGACAAGTCTCCCTTCTCCCCGGTACCAATCGATGACCGGCTGCGTCTCGGTATGATAATTCTTGAGCCGTGTGCGAATGGCGTCTGGCGTGTCGTCGGAACGTTGATACACATCCTCTGGCGGACACTCCTTCAAGGCAGCTTCGCGGCTCGGATAAATCTTGCCGGTTTTTTTTGACATGTGCCGGCCACTCAAGCGCTTCAGGGCGAGCTCGTCAGAAGCCTGGATTAGGACTCCCATGGGTTTTCGCCCAAACCTTTCGACAACCTTTTCAAATAAATCCTTCTGCGTAACTTTCCTCGGGATACCATCAAAAATCACCGCATGTTCGCTCGGCGTACGCTTCAAAAACTCCTCCACAATTTCGATCACCACCGAATCCGGCACGAGATTACCCGCCTCGATAATCCCCTTCACCTTATTGCCAAGCTCACTGCCACTGGCGACCATGTTCCGAAGTTCCTTGCCTGTCTCGAAAACTTTGTAGCCCAATTTTTCCTCGAGCAGTCTTGCCTGCGTTCCTTTGCCCGAGCCTTGGATGCCAAAGAGAATAAGATCGTGCATGAACATCATGTAAAAATGCTTGCCGAGCATAGCTCTTTTTTGGCCTTTGGCCAACGTTTTATTTCTACCTCTCTTTTCATGGCCAAAGACCGAGTCTCAAACCTTTCAGAGTAAACGATCGTGATGGGCAAGCGTGAGCGGGTGTACTTCGCGCCCCTCCCGCTATTGTGCTTTGCAAGACGCGCCGAAAGATCCGTGCAATAGCCGGTGTACAAAGATCCGTCGCTGCAGCGGGCGAGGTAGACGAAGTAGCGTGATGAAAGACGCTTCATGAAAAAAAATAGATGATGTATTTTTCACCAAAATTGGTGGAGAAACATGAAATACTATAATGCCAGATTGTAAAAATCTATTTTGATGGTAGCATGGCGTAGGCGATGGACAATTTTGGAGAGGAAGATTGATCACGGAATCGCAGCCCGCCACAGGCGGGCGGAGTATGAAGTGATCAATCTGACGAAGGGGTTGTACTGGATTCGAGAGGAAGTTTCAAGATCTTTGAATTGCCATGTGGGCATCGCGCTGTCTGCCCAAATATCCGTCCAGCGCAAAACTAAGTGCAACCAAAATTGCATCTCTGGTCAACGCTCTGCGTTCTCCAGAAGCGGTAACACCAGCATTCGCTTTCGCGCCTGCTCTTGCCGCCGCTTAATCGTCTGACTTAAACTCGGACGTCGTTTCGCCTCTGACTCCCTCTACGAGGGCCGAAATGTCATCAGAGGGATAAGGCTCCAGACTGTTCACCTGGTGCACAAAAATCCTGAACTAAGCCCTGGAGGTTTTCTGCTGATCTTTTATCTCCCGAGTCGAAAATCCAAGATCCGCTATCATGGTAGACCTTCTGGATTTTCTTCCTTCACCCGGGTTCGACTCCCGGCAACTCCACCATTTTGGATACATTCATGACACCCTTTCAAACACAAAGATATCATCTGTGCCTCCTTTTTTTGAGGGAAGAAAATCAGTCAATATGGTCTCCGTGCCATCCTTGTGGGTCCATGGAATGAACGGATATTCAGCTTGTCTCTCGATAGCTTCAGCTGATTCTCGCGGATCTGCCTCGCTCCACTCCAGAGTTTCTCCCTCGAGAAGCGGTTCATCAAAATAAGGGAAGAGCGAACCATCCGGCAAGCGCTTCATGGCATATTTTTTGGGTGGAGAATTTCTCACTGCTTCTGCTCGCTCTATCAGGGTTTGCCTTGCCTTTGCAAGAATTGCCCGATAGTTTTCGAGGATATTTTCAGCGCGGCCGGTTTCCAGGAGAACAATGCCTTTGGCTCTTTCAAAAGTGACGGTGGAAAATCCATATGCGGCTTTCTCCCAATCTTGATCAGACTGAATTTCCTGCCAGCAGAGATCGAGTTCTTCCGTGTCGTAGATGAGACCTCCTGTGCTGAGATCTCGGCGAATCACGCCTCTGCACTGAAAATCACTCATTGCCCTCATCTGCGTTGCTGTTTGATGATAGTTGTTGCAGGCAACCAGTCCGCCCTTCCTGACGAGTGAACAGGAAAATGAAGGATTAATCGCAGGATTTAAAAGAATCAACACATCAACTTCCCCGGGATTATGTTCCAGGGCGTTTGCGACAAGAGCCTTCCTGCCATCACGCTGAAGAGCATCAATGGCATTGCTGCTCAGATCGGCAAAAACCACAGATGTCTCTGGAGCCGTGAAAACATGAGCAGGAGTACTATCGGTATTGCAGCAGGGATAATAGACAAGAGAGGGAATTCTCTCGAGGGAATCCTTCAAAACGGTCAATGCTTCGAATTGGCTTTTACCTATTTCCGCCACTAAATGGATGTTGTCCTCCTTCGAAAGGGTACTCCCCTCTTTCTTCGGACATGGTTTTCAATAAAAAAATAAGGAACCATAGTAGCATCATTGGCTTCCTAATGCCAACTTTTCGTACTGGCTATTTCCCCTCTTCCCAAACCTCATCTGCAAGTTTTTCAAGCTCTTCTTTTGTCCACCTTTTTGATTTGGGAGAAGCTGGTTTCTCTCCGCCTTCTTTCTGTTTTTTTTCAAAATCTGCCAATACGTCATTCACTCCCTTTTCTGTATTAAAAACGAACTCATTAACAGCCGTATTTCTGCTTTCATATAATCGCTCTACACCTTCAATATCTCCCTTAAAGCCTTCCAGCTTTTTGATGAAAGCTTCAATTTCTGACGCAGAAAGCTTTGCTACATTCTTTGGATCAGTAAAATATCTCACCATGCCGGGCGTAGCTCCGGACTGCTCAAGGGCCACTTTCAGGCGCGAAAGTAACTCTGATGACTGCTCTTGTCCTGACATAGATTCATCCATAGAAACGAATTAAGTATACCCTATTTAAAGATAACATTCATGACTTCCGAAGGAGCAATTGTTACCTGAAGGCGAGAGACATCTGTTGAAAGGACTTCTTGTGGTACGGCATCTCCTTCTTTTACTTTGGCGAGCGTTACATGGGGAGTATAATTTTCCGGTAAACCATATTTGAAATTTTCACTTCCTGCCCTGAATTCCTTTGGATTCTGAATGCCTATCGATCTGAGAAAATTATCTGTGTAAATACTGATCATGTCCACAACTTTCATCAGCTCATGGGTTTTACTGAAAACAAGGACGAGACTTCCCCGATCAAAGAGCGCGATTTTTTGAGGCGATAGTGTTATCGGTCTGTCCTTATCCATGAGGTGCTGGCATTCACGAGATAATACTGTGAGAGATTCCTTAAATTTTTCTTGTGTTAATTCTGGATTTACCTTCTGAATTTCCCTGAATATTTCGTCCGGCTTTCCGAAAAAATTAATAGCCATATGAATTTTATCCAGTTTTTGCATATCCGCACCAGGCAATTTCTCCTTTATTTCTTGTTGAGCTTTTGTGAGGGTATCTATTGATTCCTTTTCTAACCCTGACTCAATTCTGA
>CAZWLI010000080.1:0-2307 GCA_964634525.1 uncultured Candidatus Peribacteria bacterium
GAAAAAAAATCCAGTTCGTCCCACTCGCGTTGTGGGAATTTTCCAAGATCAAAACCTTGATGAGGTCAATAGTGCTGTGCGGGAACTCGGACTCGACCTGGTTCAGCTTTCTGGACAGGAACAGGTGAGCTTTGTGAAAAAGTGTCTTGCACCCGTGATGAAAGGAATTTCTATCAGAAGAAACGCTGATCTGAAAAAGGCTGAACGATATTTTCCTTTCACGCAATTTCTTTTGTTTGATGGGAAAGAACCAGGGTCTGGAAAAGCATTTGATTATACACTTCTGAAGAATTTCAAAAAGCCATTTCTGATTGCTGGCGGAATTGATGCGCAAAATATCAATCACCGTAGAGACGCGATTTATCGCGTCTCTACCAACGTGATTGGTTTTGACGTAGCCAGTGGGGTGGAGACGAATGGTAAACGAGATCTGAAAAAAATTCGTGTGTTGTTGAATAACATCAACATGAATGGCGCATGGCGATTCCATCGGCATTCGTAGAGACGCAAGATTTTGCGTCTCTACGAGGTCTCGATATATCGCGACCTACACCATTCATCACCATTATGATTCTTTACAACCTTCTATGAACCACCCTAAATCCCTTAAACACTACCTCCTCAATTCTACCGGACACTTCGGCCCTTATGGCGGCTGCTATGTCCCAGAACTCCTCATGCCCATCATGGAGGAATTGCAACAGGCATTTTATGCCGCGATGAAGGATGAGCAGTTTCTCCGTGAACTGAAGAATCTGTACAACAATTATGCTGGACGACCGACACCCCTCTATTTCTGTGAGAACCTTACGAAGAAATTGGGTGGCGCGAAGATTTATGTGAAGAATGAAGGACTGCTCCACACGGGCGCGCACAAGATGAACCACTGTCTCGGCCAAGCGCTCATGGCGAAGAAGCTGAGTAAAAAACGTGTGATTGCTGAGACTGGCGCTGGGCAACATGGGCTGGCCACGGCAACGGTTGCCGCGAAATTTGGACTTGAGTGCGTGATTTACATGGGGAAAAAAGATTATGACCGACAAAGACCAAATGTCTTCTGGATGGAAAGACTTGGCGCCAAGGTCGTGCCCGTAACGACTGGCGGACAGATCCTCAAAGATGCCATCAATGCCGCGCTTCGAGACCTGATCGCGAATCCGAAGGATACGCACTTTCTACTTGGAACCGTTTGCGGACCACACCCCTACCCTGTCATGAATTCTTATTTCCAAAAAATTGTCGGAGAAGAAATGAGAAGACAAATGATGAAACAGGCTGGAAGAATTCCTGATTACCTGGTGGCTTGTATCGGTGGCGGGAGTAACGCGATGGGGCTTTTCTACGATTTTCTTGATGAACCACGGGTGAAGCTCATCGGAGTTGAAGCTGGCGGAAAAGGTATACGATCAAGACAAGGCAAGTTTGATCACGCGGCTCGTTTTCAGGGCGGTGAACCAGGCGTGGTGGAAGGATTCAAATCCTACTTTCTCCAAGACCCCGATGGGCAGGTGGGTGAGACGCACAGCATCTCTGCCGGACTTGATTACTCTGGAGTCGGACCTCAACACGCTTATTTGAAAGACCTTGGACGCCTCATCCCTGCCTACGCAACAGATGAAGAAACTTTGAAGGCTTATGAAATGCTTGCAAGAACAGAAGGTATTATTCCTGCTCTGGAGTCCTCTCACGCGCTTGCTGAAGTCATCAAGCTCGCGCCGACACTTTCGAAGCATAAGATCATCGTCTTCAACTGCTCCGGAAGAGGCGACAAAGATCTCTTCATCACCACTCAGCACTTTGACAAAGAAAATTTTAACGCATTCTTGAAAAATTTCTCATAAATCATTCAAGCCCAGGAAGAAATGACTGCCGAAGAACTCAAATCAGGCGGAGTCGTAAGAACAGAAAAAATAAGTAAACCATAACAATCCCAAAGATCCCAAGAGTCCCAAGGATCCTAACTATCTCCCCCCCCTATGAACACCCTCATGACCCACATCGTCGGCGGATACCCCAGCATGGCGGAGTCTGAACAACTCGTCCTCGCCATGGCAGAAGCAGGTGTATCTTTCGTTGAAATCCAAATCCCCTTTTCCGATCCAGTCGCTGATGGCCCGACCATCATGCAGGCGAATCAGGAGTCTCTCGAGGCGGGGACCACCCCTGAACAGTGTTTTGAGCTGATGGCGAGGTTGAAGAAGCAGGTAAATATACCCTTGCTCTTCATGACCTATTACAATATTCCATTTCATTATGGTCTTGAAAAGTTTTGTAAGCGCGCGCAAGAAGTGGGTTGCTACGGCTTCA
>CAZWLI010000081.1:0-5500 GCA_964634525.1 uncultured Candidatus Peribacteria bacterium
GCAAGGCTTCTACGCTACGGACCGTGCATCTCGCTCCTTACTGGGGTGTCGCCAAGCGGTAAGGCAGAGGCCTTTGGAGCCTCCATGCGGGGGTTCGAATCCCTCCACCCCAACCATCGCATGCTTTATTCCAAGACTTCACGATATTCACTTTCGATGAGCACACGTGAAATTCAAAAGTCTTACACTGATTTTGGTACTAAGATAGTGTTTAAAATACCAACCAAAGAATCAGCATGAAACTGAGAAGAAGGCTGGCATCCAAGGTGATTCTTTTGGCGATAAAAAATCTTCGCAAGGTCACAAGGCCGGAGAAACAAAAGAGTGCGAGCATAATTTGCTTGAAGAGTGGGGCATCGTAGATACGCACGACAAAGAGATCACTCCCGAGATTTCGCTTCAGATAATAGGCGGTGCAGAGGAAAATGAGATAGAAGGCCATGAGAGCTGTGGAAAAACGCTGAAGTTCGAGCCAAACGGACTCGTACTGCTGCTTTGCCAACACTTCTTTTTCCTTGGTCTCATCAGGGTGCTCAAGAACGGCACGCCAATGCTTGAGGCGGCTGAAGAATTGCTGAGGTTGGTGGAAGATTCGTTGCTTTTTCACACTGTCACCGAATTCCGTGTACGACATCGAAGGATTTTCAGGCGCTTTCCCTTCATACTCTTGCCATTTTTTTTGATGAAAAAGAGAGATTTCGCGTTCACCTCGTCGGAGTGCTCGCCACAGCTGCCATCGCAGCCGGAGGAACTGGGACCAAGAAGCATAATTTTTCAGAAGATCGATCTTGCCATTGAGATGGCGGAGCTGAGCTTGCGTAGACTCAGAAAGAAACGAAGCGTTATTCTTCATCATGACATCGACCCGATGATGAAGTGCTCTCAAGGTTTCTTCGGAAATTTTTTTCCCCACCACCTCTTCCTTCGGCTTTCCTTCGAAAAGGATTGGTTCTTCTTTTTTTCTTTCTTCCTGAGGTATCGGAGACTTTTGAACAGGTACGACCTGCTCGCGGCCTAATTTTTCACGGATATCCACGACCTTGTAGCCAAATTCTCGCTGAAGTCGAACTCTGACTTCGTCTTCATCCTTGCCCTGGACGGTTCCCTGAACTCGCTCACCAAGGGAATCAATGGCGTCGAAGAGGAAAGGGCTTTGCTGAGGGTGTGAGGAATTCATACCGAAAGAATGCGCCTCCATTATACCAGTTCTGGTTTTCCATCTTTCACATCAAACGTAAATTTCAAGGTCTCTCCTTCCTGGGCAATCATTTTGAGAGCCAAAAGGTCGAGAAGCTCCGATTGGATCACACGCTTCAGCGGCCTGGCGCCAAAGGCCGGATCATAACCTCGCACCGTGAGATAGTCCTTGGCCTTGTCCGTCACCGTGAGCGAAACACCTTTTGAATTGAGACGAGTGCTCACTTCAGCCAGTTGAAAATCGACAATCTTTCGCAGGTGCTCCTTGCCGAGAGCTTCGAAGGTCACGATGTCATCCACGCGATTCAGGAACTCCGGTCGGAAGTATTTGCCCAACTCCGTTCTCAAACGAAGTTCCAGAGCCGTCTTCTCGATCTTTCCTTCCGCGTATTCATGAATGAAGTGCGAGCCGACATTGGAGGTTATGATAATGATGGTGTTTTTGAAATTCACCGTGCGACCCTTGCTATCCGTCAGCCGACCATCATCCAAGATTTGAAGCATGATGTTGAAAACATCGCGATGGGCTTTTTCGATTTCATCGAAGAGGATGATGGCGTAGGGTCGTCTGCGAACGGCTTCCGTGAGCTGTCCGCCCTCTTCATAGCCCACATATCCCGGCGGTGCACCGATCAGCTTCGCCACCGCATGGCTTTCCATATACTCACTCATATCGATGCGAACCATCGCGTGCTCGTTGTCGAAGAGCGTCTCAGCAAGAGCTTTGGCGAGCTCTGTTTTCCCGACACCCGTCGGACCCATGAAGATGAAGGAACCGATCGGTCGCTGCTCAGACTGAATGCCCGCACGGCTTCGACGAATGGCGTTCGCCACTGCCTTCACCGCTTCGCTTTGCCCAACGACTCTCCTGTGAAGCTCGTCTTCCAGATGCAGCAGACGCTCCTTGTCGCTCTGGAGCATTTTGGTCACCGGCACACCCGTCCAGCGGGCGACCACGCGGGCAATGTCCTCTTCCGTAACTTCCTCTTGAAGGATCGAGCCATCTTTTTGAATCTTTTTTAACTTTTCGGAGAGCTTCTGCATGGCTTTTTCTTTCGTCGGAATCTCGCCATAATTGATCTCCGCCACCCGTTGGAGATCACTCCTGCGCTCAGCCTTCTCCGCCTCCATTTTGAGCTTCTCAATTTCCGACTTCAGCTGGCGGATCTGGACAATGACTTCCTTCTCGGATTTCCAGCGAACTTCGAGCTCATTTTTTCGCTCCTGGAGCTCCGCCACTTCCTTGTCGATCTTTTTTAGGCGATCTTTGGAAGCCTGATCGCTTTCTTTCTTCAATGCTTTTTTTTCAATCTCCAGCTGGATCAGCTTTCGTTGCAGGCGATCAATCTCCACGGGCTGGCTATCGATCTGCAGACGAAGGGCCGAGGTGGCTTCATCGATGAGATCCACGGCCTTGTCCGGAAGAAAGCGATCGGTGATGTAGCGCTGGCTCAGATTCGCAGCGGCCACAATGGCGCTGTCCTGAATGCGAACGCCATGATGCACTTCATATTTCTCTTTGATCCCTCGAAGGATAGCAATGGTTTCTTCCACACTGGGTTCGGTCACGTAGACGGGTTGGAATCGCCGCTCAAGCGCCGCATCTTTTTCAATGTATTTCTGATATTCTTTCAGCGTCGTTGCGCCAATCATGTGGAGCTTGCCTTTGGCGAGCTCGGGCTTGATCAAATTGCCGGCATCCATCATTCCCCCATCACCCGTTGATCCGGCGCCCACGATGAGGTGAAGCTCGTCCACGAAGACGATGAGCTTGCCCTCGGCGTCCACAATGGCCTTGATGACGGCTTTGAGACGATCTTCGAATTCCCCGCGGTACTTCGAACCCGCCACCATGGAGCCAATATCGAGCATCATAACTTCCTTGTTTTTCAAAGACTCCGGCACGTCCTGCGCCACAATGCGCTTGGCCAGACCCTCCACGATGGTGGTCTTACCCGTGCCCGGCTCTCCGATCAGGACCGGATTATTCTTCGTGCGGCGAGAGAGAATCTGCATCACCCGCCGAATCTCTTCGTCCCGACCAATCACCGGATCGATCTTCCCCTGTCTCGCCATCTCCGTGAGATTCGTGGAATATTTTTCCAGCGCCTGGTATTTGACCTCGGGGTTGTCATCGGTCACCCGCTGCGTGCCACGAACATCTTTCAGAATCTCCATTACTTCTTTCTTCTCCACGCCATGAGCTCGAAGTATTTTTCGAACTACGGTATCCATCTCGAGAAAGGAAAGCAGTACATGCTCGGTGGAGACATATTCATCTTTCAAATTCGAGGCCTCAACGGAAGCCTGATCAAGAACTTTTTGCAAGTCCTGTGAAAGATACATCTGCCCCCCTCCACTCACGCGAGGCAGCTTCTCAACTTCTTCTTCGAGCGCTTGGCGAATGCTATCCGCATCAACTTCAAGCTTTTTTAAAATCGTCAGCACCAGACTTCCCGCCTGGGCGAGCAAGCTCAGGAAAAGGTGGGGTGTATCCATGGCCTGCTGCTTGTTGTCCCGCACCAGCTTGCTGGCCATCTGCAGGGCTTCGTTGGTCTTTTGGGTAAAGTTGTTTGAGGGGGACATAGGACGGTGTCATTGCGAGGAGTCCGCCGAAGGAGGTCGACGAAGCAATCTCTTGTAAATGTTTTTCTAGCACTCATGAGTATAGAGTGCTAGAAAGAAGGAGTCAATTTTCTTCTCTCTCATCTAGGCGAACAATTTTTGCTCCTTTTCTGTCTCTAGGTTTCTTATAAGAGTCCCAGACCAATTCCAGCCCTTGTTTCATAACAGGAGAATTTTTTTTATAGAAATCATCCATTGTTTCTGCGAAAGTTTTCCGCAACTCTTTGGAGATAGGATTCAGGGTAAAATCCTTCAGCAAAGAGTCTCCTCCAAAAAGTTTCACAACATCATTATCATTCAATGGCCTTGCCCTACCTTGTTCAAGAAAAATCCTTGAATCACCCATTCCATACAAACCTCCAGCCGTAAGACGATTCCATTCGTTGGAAATCGAGTTCATTTTTCCAATCAGAGGGTTTTCGGTTAAAGTAATGGCATCTCTCAGGGAGAGAAATGCCTGACACATGCCGTGCATAAGCCTTACTTGGCCCTGTGTATTTTCCCACTGCATTTTCATCTGCCTTTCCCCTTCTTCAATGAAATTCCTAATCTCACTTTCAAAATGACCGAGGTCAAATGACAAAAGTTCATTCCCATGAAGTTGAGGAAGATTTCGATAGTCCTTTCGCCATGCTGGATAGTCTAATCTTACTTTTTTTTGGAGCTCAAAAAGCTGCCCTCTTTCTTTTTCACCAAGGTGATGTCGAGTGCCTGCCCTATCATTCATCTCTCCATTTTCTTTGAATCCATAAATTTGAGCTTTAGTAATAAGATAGGCTGCTTCTCGTAAAGCATACTCTGCATACTCATTCCTTTCCGGAGAAGGTGCATATTTTGCCATTTCGATTCTTAACTCAACCTTTGTTTTTTCAAGACAGGATTGGATTTGTGAATTTTGGTCACCTTCCTCTTGTTCTATTCTAAGATAAGCATGATGCTTTCCGAGGGTATTATCGCCTGCTTGGTGGAGAAATGAACTCCCGTAACGCTGCCGTATTTCCGTCACAGTGCTGCGAAGATATACAAGATCAGCAATCATTTTTTCATCCGGGGGAGATTTCAGCTGACGAAAAAGACTTCCGAATTGCACTAATAGTTGGCGAATTTTTTGAGCATAAGAATACCGATGTTCATTCGTGATTGAAAATTCTGGATCATAGACGATGTGATCAAGTTCCAGAAAGTCATGAATAATTCCGCTCATCGTACGTCCTATGAGACTTTCGTCCTTAGCGATTTCTCTCGTCTGGAGCTGCATTTTCACCAGAAAATCTATGTGATCTTTTCTTTCTTTTACCGGATCATCAACGGACTGAGTAAGAGGCGTTGAAAATTCGAGACCTTCAAAATCTCTCGGATTATCGATCGTGGCAAAAGCGGGCTTTGGTCCGTACGGGATTGGGGCAAGTTGCTGGGCGGAAATCTTCCCTTCTTTGAGTTGATAGGCGAAAAGACCGACGTTATCAAAGCCAGCCAGATAAGCGCTTCGAAGCATCTGGGGTGGAAGGAGCACGTATTCTGATTTTTTCTCCCTGGCTCCTAGCCACTCTTGAAGCTTACTGGTAAATTCTTTTTTTGCCGGTTCGGTATTCGTCGCTTCAAAGGATTTACCCTGAGCACTCAAATAATCCGCAATGCCTTCTGCCATGGCCTCCTTTCCTTTTTTTGACCCTTCATG
>CAZWLI010000082.1:0-12272 GCA_964634525.1 uncultured Candidatus Peribacteria bacterium
GTGAGGGAGCTTTTCGAGCCGTGTGTATTTCATCCGGAGAAATGACGCCCGGGGATGATGTCCCGTCTGACCTCTATGCTGATTTGGACGTCTAGCATTTTTTTGAAATTCTCTTCCAGACTGCCAGAAGAAGAATTGCCCCAAGAGCAGCGATGAGAGCCGTTTCCCCTGGCCCCGATCCCGCGAGGTCCGTTTGTCCGGCAGCCTGGTGAATATTTGAAGTCGTACTATCTCCAGGAGCAGCATCCGAAGGTCCGACGAGGTCTACGCTTGCACTGTCATTTTGCTGAGCCTCTCTTCTTTTTCGAAGTCGTTCTTCGAGCGTGTCCGAAGGGGAGGAAGCATCCGTGGACAGTTGAGCTGGTTTATCAATGGCAATGGTCAACGACTGGACAGAGGCGCCAACCTTCACCTCAAGTTTCACATCGTCTCCTGAACTGGGCATGGCAAAAACAAGCGTGCTCTTGGTACTTCCATCGGCTTGGTCCTGATTGCTAATCTGAGGCTGCATGCTTCCACCTGCCTTTTGGGTCCAATCGATATTGCCTCCATTCCTATTTTGTATCACGGCGGTCACCATCACGGCGTCTCCGGGCTTGGCGGTTGGTTTATCACTCGTGAGTGAGATCGCTGTCACGACCGTTGACGTAGAGGTCGCTGAGGTTGAAGAAGAAACACACGACGCAGGGTCAGCGGAAAAACTCGTGCTGCCACCCTTGTAGATATTGGATGTTGAATTTTTCGGATAGAGCTCTGCAGATTTGAGGCTGACCTGATAGGCTTTGTTATCGACCCCTTTGATCAGGACCATATCCCTGGACTGGCTCAGGCCAGGGCCGGTGCTGAAGGCAACCATAATCTTTGTCTCAACGGCATTTCCCACCACCGAAGTGCTCTGCTCAGCCGAGACAGCACTTGAAACGTTTGAATTGATTTGCAGCGAAGCATTTTTCAGATCGTCCACCGTCGTCGCACCGCCTGGGGTGAGTGAAAGAGTCAGCCGTACCGCAATAATCTCCGGTCCATTGGCTGGATCGTCTGGATTGCTCTGAAATCCAATCTGGACGAGCTTCGCTACGGAATTACAGTCCTGCGTGAAGGTTATCCGAGCATCAGCTGCTGCTTTCACCGTTGCGCTGAGCGCTTGAAGGACGAGGAAGGCGACAATGATCGAAAGGAGCCTTTTTGTCATATTTGTCATAGCGATTCATAAAATCCATTCAGTATAGCATTTTTCGTAGAGAATTTCAACCATGAATGCTATGGTAACGAGGATTTTTCCTCGCGATGCAGCAGGTTTCTAATATTGCGCTGATTCTTATCTACAGCACTTTTTCGTTCTTTCTTGCGTTTGTCCTTGCGCCGCTTTTTATTCGCTTCCTCAAAAAATATCGCCTCGGGAAGAACATTCGGGATAATGCCGCTTCAGGCGGACCTGCTCTTATTTTTTCCGCTCTGCACAGCAAAAAAGCCGGAACTCCAACCATGGGTGGAGCATTGGTCGTCGGGGTTTGCCTCATTTCAATTCTCCTTTCCCGTGTTTTTTCGTATTTTGGCGCCATTCCTCATTCTCTTCTCAATCGAAAGGAGACGTACATTCCGCTTTTTACCCTGATTTCCTGTGCCATTCTCGGAGGGATTGATGACTACCTCAATATTCGTGGACTCTGGAACAAGGGAGTGCCGGTTCGGCCAAAGTTTCTTCTGCTTCTGCTTCTTTCGCTTGCGGGAGCCTGGTGGTTCACGTTCAAGCTCGGCTTTAGTACCGTTCATATTCCCTTTTACGGGGACCTCTCACTCGGCTATGCGTATACAGCTCTTTTTGCGCTTGTCTTTATTGCTTCCGGACATGCCGTGAACATTACGGATGGTCTTGATGGACTTGCGGCCGGACTTCTCATTATGTCTTACGCAGCCTTTGGCGTGATTGCCTATTTCAAGGGCATGCTCCTGCTCTCCACCTTTTGCGGCGTTATTGTGGGCTCACTTACGGCCTTTCTTTGGTTTAATGTCCATCCGGCGAAATTCTTCATGGGCGATCTTGGATCCTTGGCACTTGGCTCGACGCTAGGCGTTATTGCAATGTTGACCGATAGTCTTGTTCCACTTCTTTTCATCAGCTCGGTCTATATTCTTGAAACTCTTTCCGTCATCATTCAGGTTGCTTCAAAGAAGCTGCGAGGCGGAAAGAAAATCTTCTTCGTGGCACCCATCCACCATCACTTCGAGAAGCTGGGATGGCCAGAGGCGCTGGTGGTGATGCGTTTTTGGATCATAGGAGCGGTAGGCTGCGTTTTCGGTCTTATTCTCGGACTTATTGGCTGACATGATAAAGATTCTTCCCTCTATTCTCAATGTTCCGAACAACGATGTTCAAGCGGCCATCGACGCTACCAGCGATTTCGTCAACGGTCTGCATTACGATGTCATGGACGGTCATTTTGTCCCGCCCACTACGTTTACCGTCGAGGATTTTAAGAGGCTGAGGGTTCCTTCGTTTACGGACATTCACCTGATGGTGGATCACCCGGAAGCATGGATTGTGCCTTTTGCGAAGGCAGGAGCAAGTCTTTTGACCGTTCACGCCGAGGCACAACAAAAGGATCTTCGGAGCACTCTCGAAGCCATAAAGAAGCTTGGATGCCTCGCCGGTCTGGCGATCAAGCCTATGACCTTGCTCGAATCAGTGTCGGATACGGTGTGGGAGTACTGCGATGTGGCCTTAGTGATGAGTGTGGAGCCGGGCTGGGGAGGGCAAAGCTTCATATCCGAGGTGCTGGACAAAGTTCGCACGCTTCGCCACAAATTTCATGACAAAGAGATCAGCATTGATGGGGGCATCAACCAAAAAACCGGAAGGGAGGCGGTGCATGCCGGTTGCTCCATGGTGGTGGCCGGGACGTACATTTTCGGCAGCTCGGACTATCGAAAGGCCGTCGCTACCTTACGAAGCCTATGAACCTCTCAAACAAAGAAGATCTGCTCTCATTTTTGAAGCGCTTCAACATTCACCCCGACAAGTCCCTCGGCCAGAATTTCCTCGTGGACGAAAAAGCCCTTCGCAGCATCCTCGTTGCCGCGCAGCTCCATGAACATGACCACATCATCGAGGTCGGAGCCGGTCCCGGAGTGCTCAGCTATGAGCTTGCCGCACGAGTGAAAAAGCTTCTTTCACTCGAAATTGACCCACGATTTGAAAAACCGTGGCATGAACATATGAGAGCATCGACCAATTCGAACCTCCTTCTCCAAGACGTTCTCACCTTCACGCCAGGCAGTGAGCCGTACAAACTCGTGGCGAATATTCCGTATTTCATCACCTCTCCAATTCTGAAGCATTTTCTTCGCCACCAAGAGATACGACGGCCAGATCTCATTGTCCTGCTCATGCAAAAGGAAGTTGCACAGCGAATTGTTGACCTGAAAAAGCCGACTCTGCTCTCCTGGGAGGTGAAAATTTTTGGAGAGCCTTCGATTGCCGGCATCGTCCCTGCGGCTTCTTTTTTCCCAGCCCCCAAGGTTGATTCGGCGATTCTCAAAATCAAGCTTTTCCCGAAGCCACTTGTTGAAACAAAAGATTTTGAGCGATTTTTTCGCATGCTTTCCGTTGCCTACCAGCAGCCGAGGAAAATGCTTGCCAATAATCTTCCGAATCAAAGCACATGGGAAAAAACCGTAGATCCGAAGCTACGCCCCCACCAGCTCCAGCTCCACGAATGGAAAAAACTTTTCCAAAAAATTTCTAATGCTTCGTAAGACTTTTGAGCATGAGACGCCAGACTCTTTTCAGTTCCCCTGACTTGAGGCCTCGATACGTGTAGTGCAAAAGGAATAGTCCGGATATGAGCAGAAGAATCCAGCTGAAACTTTTCAGATCTGAGAGAGTTTTGCTGACAAGCGAAAAGAAGGAAAGCACAAAAGAGGCGAGAAAAATGCCGATTGCACTGGCGTCCACATAGTGGAGAAATTCCTCATCAGCGTCCACAACGCTCGCCGTCGCGAGACGAGTCACCAGATCGGAGGAGAGGACGATATCCTCACGCTCCAGACCCTCCACCTCCCCAATATTGTGCTTGCTGATGAGCTGAATAAAGTTTGTAAAGGCGATTTTTGTCGTCCTTCCGGTAATGTAAAATTTCGAATCCGAGTCCTTCACGATCGAATCAAGACTCACCTGCTCTTGGTTGAATTCTCGTCGTGTTACGATCTTTTCGCGAATATTGACCTCAAGAGGACCTGTGGACTCCAGCCTCTTTTTCACGATGACGGGGAAGGGATTGCCATTTTCCATAGTTTTTTGATGATCTGATACTTTTCTGTTGAATGAAGAAGTCGCAGAAAAAAAATTGAAAACTCGTTAGAAATTGTAAATTGAAAATTGAAAATTTCCTATTCAAAAGATTTTTTTTGTAAGACTTTGCAAAAATTTCAATCCTCGGTACACCTTGTACCACCCTGGAAGGTAAATAAGGTCCATGGGTGTTGGAGAGGAGACCACCATACCTCCGAACTTTTTCTTGAACTCCGTGATGCCGGCCCAAGGATGTGATTTCCTTGAGCTTTCCGGAGCAATGCCTAGGAAATCATAGGTGGTGCATCCTCTTCTCTTCGCCTCGCAAATCGCCTCCCATTGGAGCCGATAGGGCGCCATCACTTCTCGCTGGGCATGATCCGAAGCGCCATAGTAATAGATGGCTTGCTGGCCTTGGAAGCAAAAAATACCGGCTGCCAGAGGAACATCGTTCAGGAATGCAACGAAAATCTCCGCTTCAGGAACTTTCTCAATCAGCGTCTTGTAGTATTGCTCTTCGTGCATTGAGAACTGATCTCGGGCCGAGGTTTTTTTCAGGAGCCGATAAAAAAGTGTGGAAAAGCTGCTCCGCTGCTCTCGGCCGTTCGCCTTCTGGATCTTCACTCCTTTTTTTTCAGCAAGCGCAATGTTGTAGCGTCCCTTGCGCTTCATTTCTTTCAAAAGTGTCGACTCAGATTTGTTCAGGTCGAGGATGAGGGTCACTTCGGGCTGGGGCGAAAAACTTTTGGAAATTTTCATCTCATGTGGAATGTTCAACGGGTGTTCCGGATCCATTCGGCAGAAGATCAGACGCTCCTGGAGGGCGACTACGTCAATTTCTTTTTTCAGAGCAGCAAATGCTTCTTCGCCTTCGATCACGGGCCCGCGGGGAAAATATCCATACTGAAAATTATTGAACAGAGGAAAAACAGCCATCAGGTGACCGCAAAGCCTGTGCGTGGTGATGCCTCGCGCCTTTTCAAATTGTTCCCAGGATTCGCTTTGCCACAATGGAGTCAAGGGTTTAGGGTTTAGGGTTTAGGCCTGCCTGCCGGTAGGCAGGGTTTAGGCGTTGCACCAGCGTTCTTTCCAGGGGGTTTGGATTGATGACATTCCCACTCAGATCCTTCAGGTCGCGCATCGTGAGCTGATAACGCTCTTCTCTTTGTTCGGTGACTCCTGAAACGGTCAGCCAAAGATCTCGCCCTTCAAATTTTGCCCTGCTAACCTTGATCGTATCGGCGACCCCTGGCACGACTTGGTCGAGATCCGTGATGGAATAATTACTCACATTCTCCGCCTCATTTTTATCGAGCTCTTCCTGAAACCGCACGTTGATGAGAGAAAGCGACCTGAATTCCTGCCACACGACGATGGGAGCCTCGCGATCGCTCTCTTTGCTCACCTGAAAGAAAAGATCGTGATTCAGATTTGCCTCAAAAAATCCCACGTTTTCTCGAATCTGAAGGGCTTCAATTCCCCCCGCTTTCTTCTCCAGCATGGACGTATCGTTGGGCATCTGGATAGCCAATGAAAAATGAGCATCATCCACGCCGGGCTGCTTCACCACCTTCAGGGAGTAGAGCTGAGCCGAGAGGGTATCCGGCAGGCGGTAGAGGTATTTTAGCCGAATGTTTTCGCCAGGACTGAGCCGAAGAATGTCGCTGTACACATTGAGACCAAGCTCGTGCTCGGCCTTGGTGTCTCTCAGGCTCGACCCGCTGGAACTGATGAGTGTCGTCCCTGGCAAGGTGTAGACACGGACATAGGCCTGATAAATATCGGACTGGAGGTTGTAGGTGCCGAGATGCTCGAGCTCAAGTGTCACTTCGGCCTGCTTTTTCTCGGGATTCGTGAAGTCCACACGATAGCTGAGTGATTTGCGCATATACCGATCGGCTTTTCGTCCGCCGATGTTCGCGATGTTCACGACCAGCAAATCCGTTCCGACCGGTGGGGGAGCGATGGTGGTGCTGAGGGCCAGGGCCTCTGCCTCTTCCTGGAGCCTCCGGTCTGAAAAAAATGCTTGAAGATGTTTCTTTTTCGCCAGATCTGCGAAGAGTTTTAGGAGAGAGCGATAGCTCAAGACTGCCCTGAGCATGCGAGATTTGAGCTCGTCGGCAAAAGGCTTGAAAACATTTTTTCTTCCCTTGAGCTCAGTTGCGTTGTGCGTGTCGATATCTTTGGACAGTCGTTGCGATTGGAGGAAAAAGTGATCGCGGTCAAAGGTGACCCCCTCCGCCATGATCGGCCCGTATCGGCCGAGCAGCTCCTCAAGGACGCTGAAGTCGAGAAAGAAAACACCATCAATTTTTTTCTCCGGAAAAGCTGCGGTATAGCGTTCTATCACGGCCTTGGCGGACTGCGCGGTGTCGGGGGAAAAATTGGCATCGCGAAAAGTCCACCCGGCAAAGAATGGATCACGATTGCCAATGAAGTAGCTGAAGGGCTCCGGTGCGGGGAGCTTCGGCTTGGGGTCCGGAACTTCGTAGGAATCCATGAAGGTCAAGCTCGGGACTCCGAAGAACATTCGCAGATCTCCGACCGCGGTGATGAAGCCGCCGGTCGGGCGAAGCTCGGAGTTATTTTGAAGCAGGATCAGGTATTCTCGAGAGCCCAGGAAACCTGTCATCGACGGGATATTCCAGAAAAAGCTCCCGAATGGCCCTAGGATCTGTTGGATCAGGAGTCCAAAAAATATGAAGAACGCAGCAATACTGGAAACGGTGACAATGATGATTTTTCTTCGCCTTCGACTGGTCATGGCTGAAGTATAAGACGTCTTGAGTTTTTTTGGAACATGCTTAAACTAGCTTGGCAGAGATATTCTCTGCCTTGTAAGCATTTCGGGTCAGTAGCTCAGTTGGTAGAGCAGAAGCCTCTTAAGCTTTTGGTCCTGGGTTCGAGTCCCAGCTGGCCCACCATGCTCTTAATGATCAGCCCCGCACCTGATGCGGGTTGGTCCTGGGTTCTCCGCCTAAGGCGGACCAGCTGGCCCACCATCTCTATGAAACTCCTCTTTCTCGGCGACATCATCGGCAGGCCTGGGCGAAAGATCGTGAAACAGATTCTTCCGGATTTGGTGAAAACGAAGGGGATAGATTTCGTGATTGCGAATGGCGAGAATATGGCCGGTGGGATTGGCATCAATCGAAAGGTGATGAATGAGCTTCTATCTGTAGGCGTTCACCTTTTCACCGGAGGCAATCACAGCTTCGAAAACGAATCTGGTCTTGAACTTTTTTCCGACCCCGCAGCCCCCGTGCTGCGCCCGGGAAATCTTCCGGAAGGTACACAGGGCCGAGGATGGACGATCCGCACCTCGACTACTGGCAAGCGTCTTCTTGTCATCAATCTTCTCGGGCGAGTCTTCATGTCCCAACAAGTTTCTTGCCCTTTTCGAACGGCTGATAGGATTCTTCAGAGTGTCGATAGAAGCTCGTACGATGCTTGTTTTATTGATTTTCACGCCGAGGCAACGGGAGAGAAGCAGGCGCTTCGATGGTATTTGGATGGGCGTGTGAGCGCTCTGGTGGGGAGCCATACGCATGTTCAAACCAATGACGCCGATATTTCACCATCAGCTACGGCCTTCATGGCGGACGCCGGTATGAGCGGTTCACTTGACTCGTGCTTGGGAGTTGAAAAGGAACTCGTAATCAAAAAATCCTTGACCCAATTACCCGTCACCTACAAAGTCGAACGTTATGGACGCATGCAGTTCAATGCGGTTCTGATCGAGATTGATGACGAAGGAAAGGCGAAGACGATAGAAGCACTTCGAGAAATCTTAAGCATTAAATCCTAAATTCTAAACAAATGACTCGTCGCATTCTTCTTATCGTCGCTTCCATCCTAGCGCTTGCGCTATCCTTTCGCGTTGGTCAGTTGGTCGTTCTTTCCTCACCGGCACCGATATTATTTGACACTTCCGTAGCTCGTCGAGTGTATGGGGAGGTCCGTCAAGATTATTTGCGAATCAAGGATATCACCGCGGACAAGATCAAATATGGCCTTGCCAAGGGTGTCGTGGACGCATTGGGAGATGCTCATTCCGAGTTTTTCGATCCTAAAGAATCAAAAGTTTTCATGTCGAGCTTGAATGGAGAGATAGAGGGCATAGGCGCTGAGCTGAAGCTGAGGGATGGGATGGCCACGGTGACTTCTCCGTTGCCAAACTCTCCGGCCCAACGAGCAGGATTGAAACCCGGAGATATAATTCTGAAGGTTGACGGAAAAAATCTCGGCATGGTCACGGATCTCATGTCGGTGGTAATGAAAATTCGCGGGCCAAAGGGGACTGGGGTGAAACTCACTATCCTTCATGAGAAATCGATGGAACCGATCGAGTTGAAAATCATTCGGGATGAAATTCATGAAGTGACGGTGAAATGGGAAAAAAAATCAGTGAACGGAAAGGATATGGCCCTGATGACCCTCATGAGCTTCACCGGAGATATCGACCCTGCCTTTGCCAAGGCGATGAAAGAAATCCACGATCAACACCTCGACCATCTTGTGATCGATCTTCGCTTCAATGGTGGAGGATATCTCGAAAGTGCCATCAGCGCTCTTTCGTATTTCATTGAAAAAGGGAAACCCGTGGTCATCGTCCATGCCAAGTCCGACGAGGTGAGAAATGCCGCGGCTCAGGATTTCCTCTTCCGCGGGAAGATCGCGGTGCTCGTGAACGACGCCTCGGCATCGGCGGCCGAGATTATGGCTGGAGCACTCCAGGATTATGGGCTTGCGAGAATCATTGGAACCCAGAGCTTCGGCAAGGGGACCGTGCAGGAGGTCCACCCTTTTGCCGACGGTTCTTCGCTGCGTCTCACGGTCGCCGAGTGGCTCACGCCCAAGAAGCGCAGCATTGAAGAGAAGGGGATCACGCCGGATCAAATCGTGAAACTGAGTTATGAAGATTTTACCGCGGGAAAAGATGCGCAGATGGAGGAAGGTATAAAATGGTTGACTGGTTTCTAGTTTCTCGTTAGAATCAGCCAGCATTTTCTTTCTCTTCTCTGAAACATCTCCGGAAAAACGAAGAAATCCCGGCTCTTGCGGTTCGCCTGATTGGTTTTGAAGGCGAAAAGTTGGGCTTGGTACCGATCGAAAAGGCCCGGCAAATGGCCCGCGAGCTTGACTCCGATCTTGTTGAAGTCTCTCCAAAGTCGACCCCTCCGGTCTGCAAGATCATGGACTACGGAAAGTACCTCTATAAGCTGAAGAAGCAGGATCAGAGACAGAAAAAGAATACGAAAAAGACCGAGGTCAAGGGCGTTCGCCTTGGCATGAATACCGAAACGCACGACCTGGAAGTGAAGCGAAAGAAGGCCATCGAATTCCTCCAAGACCGTCAC
Organism: uncultured Candidatus Peribacteria bacterium; assembly: GCA_964634525.1. GTDB lineage: Bacteria > Patescibacteriota > Gracilibacteria > JAUYGZ01 > JAUYGZ01 > CAZWLI01. The sequence continues at coordinate 9,652 of CAZWLI010000082.1, forward strand.
ATTGTGAAAGTCGTCACGATCTTCCGCGGAAGGGAAATGCAGCATCGAGACATGTGCCGAGAAAAAATGTTCGAATTCGCAAAGTCCCTCTCGGAGTATGCCGATATTGATTCACCCCCGAAGAACGCCGGATACCAGACCATCATGATTCTGGCGCCAAAAAAATCAGGAGGTGGGAAGTAGGATATAGGAGGTAGAAAGGAAGTTTCACTTCATGGACTACGAACCCAAAACCCAGCCTACCGGCAGGCAAACCTAACCGCTAACCGCTAAACCCTTCCTCGTGAAACAGAAAACCCGATCATCGGCCAAGAAGCGTTTCCGCATTACCGGCACCGGCAAGATCAAGATCATGCGCCCGGGACGCAAGCATCTGCTTCAGCAGAAGAGTAAGAGTCAACGGCTCAAAGGTAAGGTTGGAAAAGTGCAGCTCATATCCCCAAGCTTCAAGTGGCAGATCAAGATGGGGATGCCGTATCTGTATAAATAGGAAGCAGGAACGTAGGAGGTAGGAATTAGAAAGGAGACCAGCAAACAAGCAGACCAGCTATCCAGTAACCAGCATTATCATGTCCCGCGTCAAACGAGGTACCACCACCAAGCGTCGTCACAAGAAGCTGCTCAAGATGAATAAGGGCTATGGAGCCCGAAGGAGCACCTCGGTTCGTCTTGGCCAGCAGGCCATGATGCGCGCCGGCATTTCGGCCTACCGAAGTCGCAAGATCAAGAAGCGAGATTTTCGCACGCTCTGGAATGCCCGTATCTCTGCCGCGGTGAAACCACTCGGCCTGAATTACAGCAGATTTATCGAGAAACTTTTCAAGAAGGAAGTCTTGGTGAATCGAAAGATGCTCTCGGAAATGGCGATTCACTATCCGGAGGCGTTTGCTTCAATAGTGCAGGAGGTAGGAAAGTAGGAAGGTAGGAAGTAGTCAATTGAGACTTTGTTCAAGCTTTGAGATAAGAGCGTTAAGCATCTTCATGGTTTCCTCAAGAAGGTTTTTTGAAGTAATCATTGAGAGTTCTTTTCCGAAAGGAAGTCGTTCGGAAATTCCAATCTGAGTTTCCAATTCAGCCCCAGAACCAAAAGCATTGAGGAGGAAATGCCTGAATTCCCTTTTCGATCTTCTCCTCCTTCCTTCTGCGATATTTGACGGAATTGATACTGCAGCTCTCCTCATTTGGCTTGTGATTCCGTAGAGCTCTGACCTTGGGAACTTTTCGGTAAGCGCATAGATCTCTACCACAAGATCCATAGCCTTTTGCCACACGATGAGATCTTTATGAGAAGTAATGTTTTTGTGCTCCATGGTAATAATTTCCTACCTCCTACCTCCTACTTCCTACCTCCTATCATATCGTAAAGAACAACGACTGAATAAACGCCACCATCGCGTACGCCAACAGCGTCACGACCACTCCGATAAGGGAATAGGTGAAGATTGTTTTTCCTGTCTCGAGACGAGTTTCGTTGCCGGCGGAAGTCACCAGAATGAAGCCGCCAATGATCATGGTTGTGACGGCCAGTGAGCCGACCAGCGTGATCATCCAATCCGCCACTTTGTTGGTAAATTGTTGCAAGGTCAGCTTCTGAGCCTTTGGATCACCTCCTTTCAGATTGAGCATCTTGGTGACGTTGAAGGTCATTTCCTTATTGTTGTTTTGCTCTTGCTTCGTGAGCTCTGCGAGAATTTCTCTCACGGCTTTTCCGGCAACTGCAACGTCACCTTCAAGCTTATTGCACACTACATATTTACCAGGCTTGAGAGCCTTCACCTGCTCGCTGTCACCATCCACCCGGCAGAGCTTAAAATCCCTCTGCGCCTCGAGAAATTTTCCATACAACTCATTGGCTTTCTTTTGCTTCTCGAGCGTGTCCTTGCTTAATCGCCCTCCATTTTCTATGGTGGGAGCCTTCGCGATCTCTTCTCCTTGAGCCTTATTGGCCGCGATGAGGAGCTTATATTCTTCAATAATTTGGAATTTTTGGTAGTTGGTATCTTCTTCTGCGTTTTTGAGGGCGGTTTTTGATTCGATTACTTTTTTCTTGGCCTGTTCGAGGTCTCGTTGCAGTGCTTCATTTTTAGGAACCTTTGCAAGTGCCGCCTCAATATCTCGTTGATCTTTTTGCCTGGAGATTAAATCTTCTGCCCAAGCTCTTCTGGCCTTTATTGCCTCATTCTGATTATACTGTTCTTCCTCTGGAGTTAGCGCTATAGCCTTCGGGGTAACATTTATGAAATCACTCGAAAAAGCAATTCCAAGAGCTACGACGAACACCGCCACAATCAGAGATTTTTTCATACGCTCTTAGAGAAGTTTAATAAATTCCGTAACTTCAATTTCTGCCGTACGAATAAGGCTCCTCAAAATTCCCTTTCCAAGACTCTGATGTGCTGGAATCGTGATTGGTTTTTTTGAAACGTGATGGAGCCTGATATAACTTCCCCTTTGCCGAACGATATCATATCCAAGCTTTTCAAAAGCCTTTATTGCCAATCGTGATGGGATAATGGGCAGTTTTGACACATTTAGCGAGATGAAGAAAAACTTAGGGCATGGAAGCCTATTTCCTTCGGTTTATAAAGTTCAAGCATCTGCTGGTTAGCTTTCTCTTCAAG
>CAZWLI010000083.1:0-1648 GCA_964634525.1 uncultured Candidatus Peribacteria bacterium
TATGGGCATGCGAGAGGATCATCCCACTGAGGGTTTCGACGTCGAAGGGAAAATGGCGGTTGATGTCGTACGATTCATCCCGGCGGCCTTGGTAAAGACCGCAGTCGAGGAGAATGCGAGTCTTGCCGGCCTCCACCAGATGCATGGAGCCGGTCACATTTTCCAAACCGCCGAGGAATTGGATAGAAGGCATAAAAGTGGTGAGCCTGGGGCCTTATTGAACCCCTAAATGCTCTTAAAATGGTCTCCTCATCATCATAGCAGTTATACCCCTTATAGGGCAAGCCCCGTTACAAATCTCCGCCTTGTAACGGGGCAAGGATTGCGTCCTTCAGAGAGGCCGCCTAGAGGAGGGCATTCCAGGTGGGCTTTTGGGGCTCGAGGCGGGAATTTAGATGTAAATGTATCTTCGTCGGAGATGGACAGACGTAAAAAACCTCACCCAGAAGCTGTCTTAAAGACTCAACGATGCGTCATTGCTGATTTAAGGAGGCGTTGAGCCGACGCACTTCTGGGTGAGTCGAGTGTTCTACCGACGCGTTGCCGGCTTGCTCGGCATTGTTGTTTTTGTTGCAGCAGCCTTTGAAGGCGCTGTTGATGCCCCGCTCCGCTGATATGTACTTTTCTTCTTAGCGGGCCGCTTCCCCATCGCCAAGGCCTCTGTCGTGACAGACCCCAACAAAAACGCCATGACCATGATAAGACCCGTCCATCTCTTCGCATCAATCCTCATGTAAACTCCTCCTTTTTTCCACCACTACCCTGACCGAAACAAAAACTTGGGATTAACGGACGTATCGACCAAGTTTAAGCTGCGTCTTCTTTCCGACAACGCCATCTGCCTTCAGTCCGTTTGCCTTCTGAAAAGCCTTGATGGCTTCTTTCGTCTTTGGACCCATTTTCCCGTCGATGGAACCCCTGTAAAAGCCCGCGTTCTTCAAAGCAGTCTGAATTTGCTTAATCGATGGGGGGAAGCCGCCGCTTTGGGACTTTGCCTTGCTCTCCTTTTTTTCGACACGAGGTTGAGCCTCTCTCCTTGTTAATTCATCTTCCAGACGACGGATCTCCTCGTCCTTTCTGTCTAACTCCGTTTCAAGAAGAACGATATGGTGCTTCAGAGACTGCATCTGAACATCCTGTTTCTTTGCCGTGGTTGCACAGCCGCTAAGAAACGCGATCAAAAGAATGCCAAACAATATCCTCGAACCCATTTTCAGGTTCCAGACTCCTTTTCCAAATACGGCTTGAGCTCTCTCAAGGTTTTCTCCCTAATAACGCCATCAGGGCGAAGACCTCTGGATCGTTGAAAGGCCGTGATGGCCTGTTTTGTTTTTGGGCCCATCTCTCCATCGATCCCCCCCGGATCGAATCCGGCCCTTTTCAGCGCCATTTGGATTTTCTTGACTCTCTCCTTGGATCTTAGACGGTAGCCCATCACTTCGTCTTGAACATTGGCCTTTTTCGTTATTTCCTCAGCCTTCGACTCTGTTTGTTCATCCATGAGGCTACTTGTGGATTGGACTTCCGCCAGAGTCTCAGACTCTGGGGTTATCTCGGAAATCGACCCAAGTTGCGTCTTCTGCCTGTTTACCTCCGTCCACGTCTTAAAGTCCACGATGCCGCTTGGCATCCAGCCCTCTTTTTTCTG
>CAZWLI010000084.1:0-10478 GCA_964634525.1 uncultured Candidatus Peribacteria bacterium
CCATCACCTCCAGAATTCACCTCAACCGTCCTCTTTCGATCGTTGTCGACGCCGGGAATGGGATAGCGGGAAAGTACTACCCCGAGATTCTTCGGAAGCTTGGTTGCACCGTGCATGAGCTGTACTGCGAGCAGGATGGGAATTTTCCAAATCACGAACCCGATCCGGTGGTGGAGAGCAACACGACCGATTTGAAAAAAATGGTTCTTGAAAAAAAAGCTGACCTTGGGATTTCCTTTGATGGTGATGGAGATCGTTTGGCAATTGTTGACGAGCTTGGAGCTTATCATGATGCCAACGAGACCTTTGTGCTGCTCATCCGTGATCTCTTGAACAGAAAAAAGGGCGAGAAAATTATTCACACCGTCTCTTCTTCTTTGATCGTGACCGAGGAAATCAAAAGGCTCGGCGGCAGAGCGATGATGGTGCCCGTCGGACATTCCTTCGTCGAAGAAGCCATGCGAAGGCAAGGAGCTCTTCTCGGAGGCGAACAGAGCGGTCACTTCTTCCTTGCGGAAGACTATTTCGGCTTCGATGATGCCTGCTTCACCGCTGCAAAATTGCTGCAGATTTTTTCCAGTCTAGACAAGCCGGTCTCAACTCACTACGCCTCGATTCCGAAATATTTTTCGCTTCCGGAAATGCGTCCGCACTCCCCTGATGAGGAGAAATTTGAGGTTGTGGAGGAAATAACCAATGAGCTTTCAAAAAATTACAAAGTCAATACCATGGATGGTGTTCGGGTCGACTTCGAAGACGGCTGGCTCGGCATTCGTGCGAGCAATACAAGCCCGTGCTTATCGGTGATTGTGGAGGGAAAAACGCCGGAGGCGAGAGATCGAATTGAAGCACAAGTAAAAAAATTGCTTGATTTCTTCCTGTGAGAGGAGCATACTTTACCCAAAGCAGGTGGGCTGTTTCACCACAGTCAATCTCTGTTGTCACAGGAAACTCTTTCTCGCGAAAGGGTTTTTCTGTATATTTGTATAGCGTGGTGGTTTATGGGGTTGTAGTGTAACAGTAGCACACCTGATTTGACAACAGAGAGGTGCGGGTGCAATTCCCGTCGACTCCACCACGCATTCTTACGATTTTGGATTTGCGTTCTTGAGGATATCTTCCGGATTGGTCGTGATGATCTTGTCTTCGCCGTACGAAGCGATGACCTGGATGGCCACGTGCTTCGAGCCGGCGAAGAAGAGGCCCTGACCCACGCCGGAATTCAGGAGGAGGTATTTTTCTCCATCCGTGAGATTAAAAATCTTCTGGAGGTATTCGATCGCGGCCGGAGATTGCTTCAGCAGGAGCTGGATTGAGGAGTTCGTGATGATGGGCTTGCCGAAGGGCGATGTCACGAAGTCCTCCACGTCCTGGGTGATCGTGGTGACACCGAGGTAATACTTCCGAGCGCGCTTTGCCAGACCGTAGAGGAATCGTGCGCTGTCCTCGTGCTGCATCATGATCCAGGCTTCGTCGATGATGAGGAGGCGCTTCTTGAGCTTGCTGCGGATGCGGTTCCAGATGTAGTTCAGGATCACGTAGCTGGCGAGTGGGCGCAGCTCCTCCTCCAGGTCGCGGATGGAGAAGACGATCATGCCCGTGCCGAGATTCACATTCGTGGCCTGATTGAAGATGCCGCTGAAGGTGCCATCGACAAATTTTTGAAGTCGCTTCCCCATATTTTCGCCACCCTTGATACCGGCAAGGATTTGCACGAGGTCTTGCATAACGGGAGGCATCATTTTTTCCGGTTCGGCGGTCTCCATGGTGATCCCCTTGGCGCGATAGGTTTCGATCAGGGCTTGGTCGAGCAGCCCCGCTTCTTCGTCCGTGATCTTGCCGAGCATCAGCTTGATGAGGCCGGTCAGGTTGATCACATGTTCTCGCAGGCGATCGCCGGCTTTTTCGATCTGCCCTTCCACCGCAAGAGGAAGGTCAAAGGGATTGATACGCTGGTCGGAGCTGAGCGCCACATTGATGTAGGTGCCGCCGACCGTCTGGCACAGCTTCTTGTATTCGTTTTCCGGGTCGATGACCATCACGTCCGTGCCCATCATCAGCGAGCGAAGGATTTCAAGCTTCACGGAGTAGGACTTCCCTGCGCCGGATTTCGCAAAGACAACGGAGTTGGCATTCTCCAGCTGAAAGCGATCGAAAATAATGAGTGAGTCGTTGTGTCGGTTGAGACCGTACAAAATGCCTTCGTTGGAGGTGAGCTCGGAACTCGTGAAGGGGAAGCTCGTCGAGAGCGGCCCGGTATTCATGTTGTTCATCATCTCGAGCTCGTCGAGCGCAATGGGGAGGGTGGAATTGAAGGCATGGTCCATTTGCATGTCGGCCCTCTTCGTCAGCACGAGTTTCCCACCCAGCAGACTCTCGAGCTGCTTGCTGAGCGAATCAAGCTTCTTCTCATCCTCGGCGTAAAGGGTGAAGTAGAGGCAGAATTGAAAGAAGCGTTCGGTGCCCCGCTGCAGATCGCGGCGCAGCGACTCGGCGTCTTCGAGCGCGGTCTCGAGTCCGGGGTCTTCGACAATCCCCTTCTCCCGGTCCATACGGATACTCGAACGGAACTGAGCCACTTTTCTTCGAAGTTTCTTCATGATGGCCGCTGATTCGTACGGGTATACATACATTGAAATGTCCATGGTCACGTCGAAGTTGATCAGGGGGGCGAGCCAGTTGCTGTCGAGAAAACGAGGATACGAAAAGACATAAAATGATCTCACCCAGAGATCGCCAATTTTGAGCTTCGTGGAGCTGATCTCCATGGACGAAGGCGCGATCAAGTCCTTGATCGTGGCGATGCCATCTTGAAACTGTTTTTCATCCTGACCGAGTTGCCTTTTTTCTTCTGCTGTGAGCAGCTTCTCATCCTTGTCGGCCAGTGCCAACAGATCAACTTTTGCCGAAGCCGTGGTCTGATTGGCAACGATCACTTTTTCCGCCTCAACGCCAGATGCGCTTCCCCTTACCGGCACGCTAGTGCCTGCCTTCTTGGCTTCGTAGGCGGCCTTATTTCTCGCCACATGATCGGCCCACCAGGCCTTGATTCGGCCAATCACACCGACCTTTTCGGATTCCTGATAGGCCTCACGGGCATTCTCAACCTTGTGTTCAAAGGCAACTTTGATATCGGTGATGGGGGTATCTTGGATGGAGGGCATGAACTGATGAAGGTAAATCCCCTCATTGTAGCAAAAAAGGATCACTTTAACAAGTCCATCACCCCCTCCGCTCCCCTGCTCTCGAACAAAATCACAAACTTATTCCCGGGATTTTCTTCAAATATTTCTTGAAGCTTCTTTTTCATCATTTCCTGGTCCGTCTCGAGGACCACCCTCCTCCTGGTGAGACCAGTTTGCACGGCGCCTTTGGAAAGGCTGCCGGCGAAATGAGGATCAAAGAAAAAAGCATAGTCAACCTGCTTCCCGATGAATCTTCCAAGATCTTCATGGATGTTCTCAGTTTGCCCCCCCAGCTCGAGGATGCCGGGAAAAAAAAGAATCTTCACATGGTCCTCAAATGTCGAAAGGTGTCGACAGGCTTCGCGAAGCCCGTCGGGGTTTACATTGTACGAAGCGTCCATGATGGTCCCCCTCGAAAAAGGAATCAGTTGCATGCTTTTTGCAGCCGGATTGATTTTGCGAACTTGAATTGCGATGTCGTCCAGACTCATCCCAAGATGCTCCGCCACGGTAATGGCCATGAGCAGATTGATCAGTTGAAATCTGCCCACCACAGGAGCTTCGAATTTCACGTTCTTATAAACAAAACAAAGATGGTCAAAGAAAATTTTTAGTTTTTCTCCTTGCTCCGAAGTACAGAGAATCGTGGCAAGGCTGAGTGGCAAAAGTCTCTTTTGAAGCTCGTCGCAGTCTCCGTTGAAGACGGCAAGGCCCTTTGTCGGGAGTGAGCTCATCAGTTCCCACTTCGCCTGGAATGTTTTGTCGAGGGATCCAAACAACGCCTGGTGCTGTTCATTGAGGCCGGTAAAGACCCCGATCAACGGCCTGGCAATGCGACAGCAGAGACGAATTTCACCGGGACCGTAGGCACCCATTTCGCAGACAAAAATTTCATGATGAGCTTCGAGCTTTTTCAAAATGGTATAGGCAACTCCGATTTCCGTGTTGGTATTTTTTTCGGTCTTGAGCACCGAGAATTTTGCCGAGAGAATATGGCTGAGAAATTCCTTCACGGAGCTTTTCCCGTAGCTGCCGGTGATACCTACAACCATCAGATCCTTTCTGGCCATTCGTTTGGCCTGAGCTTGGAGAAAAATACGGCGTTTCGCGAGAGCAAAGAGCGGATTGAAGACGAGAACGCTCAGGGAAACAATATCAAATTCAAAAAGCGCCACCGTGCCGAGAATAAAGGAGAGGGTTGAGATCTCCCATTGGTGGGAGAAGAGCTGAAGCACGCTCAGGATCAGAAAAGGAAGAAGGCTGCTGAGAAGGATGACCATGGACTTGAGCGTTGGCTTTGGTCTTCGCAACCGATGCGTGATTCCGAGATGGGCATATTGCAAGCACTCGGCGAGGAAGAAAATGGTGATTGCCATGGGAAACCACTCGGCTTCCCATCGCTCAGGAGCGCCAAAAATTTGGAAGATCAGATTGAGCGCAAGGATGACAAAAAGAGCAACATTTCGTGCCGGGAAAAGCAGCGCTTCGCCGCCCTGATGGAAAAGATGTTCTCGCATCCGATCCCATCGGTATTCCTTCACCTGCCAAGCACCGACCATTTCAAGAAGAGCACCGAGGGAACGGATGAGAAAGAGAGCGGTGAGGAGGAGATCGAGGCGGAGCATAGGAGAGGCTCGTGAGGAACTATAATTGCTTGCCCATCACAACAATTTCACCATTCCAATTAACAATTAACAATTAACAATTAACTCCGTCAATCATTTTTGCACAATTATCCTTGTATGAACAGCTATGACTGTTAAGACTATGAGGTCTCTCAAGAACGTTACGTCTCACCATTTGCCCTCTCACAAGAATCCTAACGGCCATCACGATCCTATGCATTCTAAAGAACTCTGGACCAGCATTTTGATGCGCATGAAAACGATTATGCCCCATGCGCAGTTTATCACCTGGTTTCAAAAATCAGTGATTGTTTCCCTTGACCAGGGCCTGCTCATTGTCGCCGTAGCTCTCCCCATGGGCTTGAAGCAAATCAATGATCATTTCCGGGATGATCTTCTGAAGACCGCTCATGAAATCTCACCGGAAATCAACGCGCTGAATCTTCAGGTTGATGGCGCGCTCAACAACGAAGACGATCCTCGGCATGTTTCTCAAGAAATCTTTCGCGATCCAAAAAAGGGAAGGAAAAAGCCCAGGAGGGCGGAAGTCGTGCTCGGAGAGGGTCTCACCACGAAGATCCTGGACAGAAGCTACAGCCTGGAAAACTTTGTTGTCGGTAGTGAAAATAGACTTGCTCACGCAGCCTGCCTTGCTGTGAGCGCGGCCCCCGGACGGCAGTACAATCCTCTCTTCATCTATGGCAATACCGGTCTCGGGAAAACACACCTGCTGCAGGGGACGGGCAACGAAATCCTGAAGAGGAATTCGGATACTCTGGTTATCTACACAACCTCCGAGGCTTTTGGCAATGACTATATTCTTGCGCTTCAACGGAGGAAAATGGATCAGTTTAACAATCGCTACCGTCGCGTGGATGTGCTGATTATCGACGATATCCAGTTTCTCTCCGGAAAGAATAAGACCGAGGAAACATTTTTTCACACCTTCAATTCCCTCTACGATGCCGGCAAGCAAATCATCATCGCTTCGGATCGTTCTCCGAAGGAGCTCAACGAACTCGACAAACGTCTCATCTCGCGCTTTGAAATGGGGATGGTTTGCGATATCGACCGACCCGGCTACGAGACAAAGCTGGCGATCCTCCAGGAAAAAGTTCAGAAGCACCAGATCATTATTGACCCCAAGGTGCTCGAATTTATCGCCATGAATGTTCAGAATTCCGTCCGAGAGCTCGAGGGTGTCCTCCTGCAGGCTATTGCTGAGGCGGAGCTGGAGCATGCCACGCCAACGATTCGTTCTGTCGAGAGGGCGCTGCTTCGTCACAATCGCTCTGCCAAGATCGTGGGCGGTTCTACCCCGCAGGAACTGGAAGGCACGAGAAAATATCAATCAGAGGAAGCCGTTATCGAGACCGTGTCGAAGTACTTCAATGTTCCTTCGGACCATGTCATTGGGCCGAGCAGGAAGCAGGAAATTGCCCTCACGCGTCAGATTGCCATGTACGTGCTGAAGCGAGAGCTCAACTATTCTCTGGAGCGTATCGGGAAAATTTTCGGTGGTCGCAATCATACGACGGCGATGCACTCGATCAACAATATCAAATCTCGTTTGCAATCCGATATTGGACTGCAGAGAGATATTAATGCGCTGAAGAAGGAAATGGGGCTGGTCTAAAGATTTTCAATTACTATGAAAAATCCGCATCGTAAGTCCACCACCGCCTACATTCTCCCCTTTGCGCTTATCCTGCTCCTGCTCGGCTCTGGCTGGTTCGTGGTCCAAAACCAACTCAATCTTTCTGATCTCACGAAGCTTTTTCAAGGTCCCCGTTTGAAAAAAGAAGAAAAGCTAAAGGTTGTTTTTTCACAAGGAACGATTGAAGTCAAGCCTTGGAGGAGTCAGGAGTGGGTGGCCTGGAATGCGCAGATCCCACTTGACGCCGGCGACAGTATCCGCACGAAGAAGGACAGCACCGTGGTACTTCGATTTTTTGAAGCCTCTGAAGTCCGCATCGCTGAGCTCTCGGAGGTGAAGATCATCCGGATGGACAAGGATGACACTCGCGGCAATCACCTGGATCTGGACCTGGCTTCCGGAAAACTCTGGAGACGAGGGAAGGTCGGGAATACTCCCCAGGCGGACTTCATTATTTCAACGCCTCATTTTGTCGCCCTGATGAATGAAGCTTCTGTGCTTGACTTCGCAACATCTCCAGAAGCCATTCGTGCCATTGCGGGTTCGCTAGTGCTCACGGTGACTGAGGACACCGCGTCGGGAAAAAAATCCGTGAAGCACGAGCAACTCAAAGCCGGGCTTCAAGCCCTCTGGTCTGCGAATATATCGTTGTTGCCTCTCGATGATGATTATCAGAAGAGCGAATGGTACCTCTGGAATATCGACAAAGAACAGCGCCTTGGCTCGGTTGCCCCTCTTGCAACGCCGCTTCCGAGTACCGCCCAACAAGCTCCCCCCGAAGATCAGATCCTGCCGGAAGGATTGGTCACGGTGACGACACCCAAAGCCGAAGATGAGGTCGCTCGAGATCTCCAGGTGACCGGGACCTATGATGCAGAAAAAATCGAAAAGATATGGGTACAAGGTCAGGAGGTCACCTTGGGCTTGGATGGAAACTGGGAGCGCAGACTCCTCCTCGATGAGAAAACAACAAGCCTCAAATTTACCGCGGAGCTACGCGGAGAGAACGTGAAAAAATTTGTTCTCGACCTCCCCATCAGGGTTGATACGATCGGTCCTGGTCTGGGCAAGTTCAAAGAACCTGCGGTGGATGACAATGGCAATGGCGTTCTGAAGGGTGATAATCTCACCATGATCGGTGAAGTCGGCGCGGATGCCGTGAGAATCTGTGTTGCCCACAACGATACCGAGCCCTACTGTCTGAATAGATTCAAACAGGGTGACAAGATTTTCACCTACTCCGGTGCCATGAAGTACGGCAATGTTGTCAAGGGAAAAAATAAGTATACGGTGAGTGCTTTTGACCAATTCAACAATGTCACGACCAAGACGGTGTACCTTTTCAAGGATATTCCAAAGCCGGCGGAAAAAGTCGCCGCAGACCCCCCAGCCCCATCCCGTTCCGCCGCGGCGGGCGGACAGGTACAAGGGGGAATAAGTCCACCGTCTTCAAGCACTGCTTCTGAAATTCCCAAGCCAGTGATCACCTCCCCCGACCCCGCAGAAACTTTCCAAAGCTCTGACCCCACGGTCGTCGTGACCGGAACGGTCGATGCCAAGGTTCTATCGATTCTCGTGAACGGCAAGAAAGCCAGCTACAAGCCTGGTACAAAAGACTTTAGCTTCAACTATCCGCTCGAAGTCGGAGAAAATCTTATTAAAGTTCAGGCTGAGGATGGCCAAGGAAAAAGGAGCAAGAGCGCGGTGCTGACAGTGATGTATGTGCACGACCCCCATGATCCGAAAAAGAGCACCGAATGAATCGAATTTTTTTCTGGACTTTGGTGTGTATAAATGATATGCTTGTTTCATAGTATATTTCATAGTATGATTTCTGCAACAGACAAAGTGAGGATTTCGGCTCTTCTCCCCCAGCTCTTAATGAGGAGCGTTGAGAGCGAAGCGAAACACAAATCGACCACCAAGAGCGCAATCCTTGAGGAAGCTCTTGAACTATGGCTTGAAAAAAAACTCGAGTCGGAAGCCAAAATGCTTTCCAAAATAAAGGTTCCGGATCTTCCTACGGAAGATGAGTGGAACCAGATCCAATCGGAAACCCTTAAGGATTTCCCATGGTAGCACAGGGGGAAATTTATATGGCAAATCTCTCTCCTACGCTAGGACATGAACAATCTGGCCGGCGCCCTGTTTTGGTCATACAAAAAAATCTTTTGAATCGATTCCTCACGACGATCATTATCATTCCGATTACCAGCAGACCATATCCAGCAGATATGCTCACGGTTTATTTTTTGCCAAAAGCGAAGGCAAACCTCAAATCAGATTCCTATGCTCTCCTTTACCAGATCAGAACTACTGATCGGCTTCGGCTTGAAAGGAAGCTGGGGAGTATTTCCGAAGAAGACTTGAAAATAATTAAGGAAAGATTGGGACTTCTTTTTTAGATTTGTCAACCTAAGCATTCTTGAGTCAAGGATAAAAATGTGATAGTATTGATTGAAGTTTGCGCTTCTAAACGCTCATCACTAAACTTTGAAACTATGAAATCAGATGATTTCCTCGCTCTCGTAAAAGCTTCCGTGTTCCTTGGGGCAGCGCGCCAGAAGGAGCTCACCGAGGCGGCAGAGTGGATGACCGCGAAGGAGCGGGAGTTTTTGAGTAAGAAGATCACGGAGACAGGAGCGAAGATCGAAGAGAATAATGCGAAGATGATCGAGCAATTGGATAAGGTCGAGAAGGCCCTGAAGGATTTCCAGCGCAAAGAATTGCCGAAGCTCATCAAGGCGCAGGAAAAAGAGGAGCGAGCGGGAGAGGAAGCAACAGCAGAAACGAAACTAAAAAATTACTAACCTCATTCGCGTCATTCGCGAGGAATTCGCGTATTGGCGTCGCAACGCTAAAATCAAAACCATTCCCAATTCACAAGTATGCTCACCAATATCCTAAAACACGCCTACTCCCCGTCCATAAGCCTCCTCCCCAAGCGGTGGGTATTTGCTGTGGACAAGCCTGTAGCAGCGCCACCTGCTCCGGCGTTGCCTCCTCTTAAAGCACCAGCACCTGCAAAAAAGACACCAAAGGAAGATGAGGCAGAAGAAGTAAATAAACGAGCAGCAGACAAGTTGAAAGGAATTGATACAGCAAAAGAGAAGGAGGGAGTAGAAAAAAGAGAATCAGGAATTAGTGACAGAATCAAAAAGATTCGAGATGAGGTTAAAGGAATTCAAATAGTTTCCAAAGGTCTTGGAATTAAGGCCGTGGACGCCTTCAAAAATGAAGTCAAAAGAATCTCAGGTGTTGATTTGGGAGATCTCGTGGCACTTGATGATGCGGCGCTGGGTGGTAAAGTTACTGAAATTCTTGCCATGGATAAGCTTAAGGCTGCTAACAATGAAGCTCTCCGTTTTCTCGACAACAGCATTGATCTTGTTCTGAGAAAAGTAGAGATGAGAAAGGAGGTTGCGGAGGCGATAGGTAAAGTTGATGCTATGTATAAAGAAGCTATTGGAAAGTTATTCGAAGAAAAACTCGCAGCACTGGAGGGAGACAAGATTTCCCTGGATGAGAAGGGTGAAGACGATCGGCAAATGAAAGACCTGGTGGGAGAGTTTAAGGGCTACTGCAAAGGTGTTGAACTCCTTGCTGGAAAACATGAAAAATTTGAAAATGCTGATAAAATGGCCGACAATACCGTCGCCTACGACAGGGCCGACGGGCATATTGACCAGTACATTTACTGGCTGGACAAAGACCACCTTGTGGATGGCCTGCCACTCCTTATCTCTCATGATAAGTATAAAAGAAGAACGCAAAAATTTAATCTGGGAGGGCCGGGGCAAGGAGCAGACTCCTGGGTGTATGTGGATGTGGATGTCACTACGCGAAACGTTGAAGTGAAGGACAAGGCTGGGTTACAAGCTGCCTACATCAAGGAATTCGACTACGATACGATGAGCAAGAATGATTGGAAAAAGGAGTTTGATCTTAGCGAAGGAGAGCTCACGGCAGCCCTAGAAGCTGCCCACAAGATGCTCGTGAATACAAATGCGG
>CAZWLI010000085.1:0-2002 GCA_964634525.1 uncultured Candidatus Peribacteria bacterium
TGCCGAAGTTATGGAAAACTTCACTCCATCTTCGCTACAGTTATCCTGTGCACGAGTATCTGGATCTCACTTCGCCTCAAGTTCAACACATCCAACTCGACGTACCGATCACCCACGACGAAACCGGGAGAGACTTTGTGAAAAGCCGAAAAGAGTATGTCCAGATCATGGAACATTTTGTTCAAAATCATCCTCACGACCTGCGCATGCTGTACTATCTGGTAAGCGACAATCTTTTCCTCCAGAAGTATGAGGACGCGCTCACCTGGGGACATCAATACCTCCTTTCCAAACCGCATGACGAGGAGGAAAAAGTAAGGGTTCTGAAGTATATGGCGGAGGCAACTCATGTATCTCTCTGATGTTTCAAATATTCTCTCTGTTCATGTCGTGTTTGTGGAAAAGAAACTCGAGGATGCTCATGATCCTCCAAAACAACCATGAGCTGAGGGCCACGGGAGGCTTCATCACAGCCGCTGTGGAGATTGCAAACAAAAAGGTGGTCTTCCGAAACGTGTTCGAAGAGCTCAGTCAGCACCGAAAGGTTGCTGCCCCAGAGCCCCTCGCGCGAATGCTTCAGGATGGCCGATTTGACTCCTGGTCTTTTCGGGACGCGAACTATTTCCCTGATTTCACGCTATCGGCGAATAAGCTGATCTGGTTCTACAAACTCGTATATCCGAAATCAAATATTCGAGCGGTAATAGCGGTAAATTTTTCTTTTTTCGAAAAAGCCTTGAGGATTCTTGGATCCATTAAAATGCGAAAAGAGACCATCAATGCTGACCAAATCTTCTCCTTTCTCTCCGCTCAGGTCTCCGATATTGATCGTCACGATCGAAAGGCTTTGTCTGAGAGAAAACTAATTTTGCCACACGTGGCCACAAGAATGCTGCTCGGGTTTTCCCTGAAACCATGGACCTGGCCATCACTCTTTCAGCTTGGGCAGCAGTCACTGCAAAACAAATATCTTCAAGTGTTTGATGCTCTGCACCATACCCCTTCGGCTTTTCTCCCAAAACAAGGAGTAGATTTTTTTGCCGTTATTGAATGTAACTTTCTCGGACTCAAGAGCAATCGCCATATGAAACGCGCTACGTATCACGATACCGAAATACTCTCTGACGGCTCTCTTCGATCCACCGTGAGAATCATGTGGGAGCACTTCGGTCGGGATGATTTCCCTATTTCTGGCCTGTATCGTTCTTTTGTTCGCGTTTTTCTCTCCGGCACCGCCTTTGGATTTGACCTGCTTTCATTTCCAAAAGGCAGTGAAGCGCAAGTGAAAAAAGAAGGACATTTCCAGGTGCTTTCATTCTCATTTCAGCTCCCACCACAGGAAAAAATGGTGATCGTTTTCCGCTATCACCAGCCTGGGAAGAAGCGGCATCAGCACTATCGCTTCAGATGTTGGAAACAATCAGGAGTCATGCGTGAGACTCTTCACAAGGTGCTGCTCCTTCCGCCTTCGCGCCGATTTCTTCCGACCAGCGCGGGACAAGTCACAGAAGAGCTGTTTACGGCAGATATCTCGTCCCTGGAAAAAGACTACGCCCTATATCTTTCCTGGATTTCCGTCACTCAGCCCCTTCGTATTCTCAGTCACGAGCTCATAGCTCCAGATACCATCGCTCTTTCATTCAGTAGTCCGATAGTGCTTCCGGAGCACTGGCACTCTTGCCTCACACTCACTGACAAGTCGAATCCAGCGCTGAAATTTGCCATCACGTCAGCTCTTCTCTCGGAGCATGGCAGGGTCGTATGGTTGACAATAAAGGATCTACCGCATACAGAGGAGCGCTTTTACTTCCTCTCACTTCGAAATATTCGTGGAAGTGACGGGTCTTGCTTCCAGCACGAACCACGCAAGATCACGGTTGTCTACCGATCAGCGGCCTTTCCTCTTGCAAACGAAATGGCGTGATGATTGAATGAAGAAAATCTAACCCATCCCAATGAACTCAAGAATCACCATAGTCTACGGACTCATCACCCTTGTCGT
>CAZWLI010000086.1:0-2782 GCA_964634525.1 uncultured Candidatus Peribacteria bacterium
CGGCTGGCTCGATCGTGACCGGCCAATTCGCAAAGGCCTTCTCATGAGCAGCGCCCCGGACTTGGGTGAGGGGGACCATGGGCTGGTCGAAGACGAGGGTGATCTTGGCGTCGGCTGGGACGGCGGTGGCATCGGAGGCCGGCTGGTGGAGGGTGAGTTTGGGAGCTCCGGCGATGCTGAAGGCAAAGCTTTTCGCTGCACCGAGTGGCTTTCCGTCCGCCTTCAGGGCTTCTCTTTCCACGACGAAGGTATAGGTCTTGCCAGCCATCAGTTGCCTTTCTGGCTTCATCAGAAGGGTATTTTCTTCCCACCTTTTCGTTCCGGAAGCACCCTCAGGGATGACGAGGTGCTCTTCGACGCTCTTGTGGTCCATAGGATTTTCGAAGGCCAAGCGAAGCTCCGCTGCGGCGCTGATCTTCTGGTTCACATCAGGCAATTTGAAACTCAAGGTGTCACTGAAAGCGACGAGAATGACCGCCAACGCGAGAACGAAGAAAAGATATTTCTTCAGAAAATCGAGAAGAATATTCATAGAAAAAGATGCTGGATTCTAGATTTTACGGAAAAGAGTATAGACTTTCTCATTCCTAAAACCTAGCTCCTGCCTTCTCATATTCCGAAAATTCCTTCACCGCCGTGAAACGCATCCACTGCATACCGCCTGTTTTGCCCACGAACACGACCGGCAAGGTTGCACCGCCCAGCGAGAGAGCGTCGGACAGGCGCTTGTCGAGGATGGCGGGAAAATCCTGAGTTTCACATGGTCCAAGATCTTGCCCATTATTTTTCTTCAAGGCGTACTCGAGGTATTCCTTCGTCAGGTTGGCGCTAGCGTAGAGCGTTTCGCGAAGAGCAAGCGAAGAGCCCGTATCCTTCTGATGGATCACACTGCACGCAAGCAAGCTGTCCAAATCCCGGAATTCCACATGCGCTTTGCCTTCGTCGGCAAGTCGCTTCCAGGAATCAAAAGTATTTCGTTCATGCACACGGCAGTCCTGACAGTCGAGCGAGGAGTAGATCACGACCGTGAAAGGCGCTGTCTCAGAGCCGATGGTGAGCGCTGCATTATCCTGCGGCATCGCACCCATATGAAGCTGACCGGAGGGGCTGACGAGGGCGGCATTGAGGACTTCGAAGCTGCCCTGGACCGTGAAAAGATCCCGAACGGAACTACTCAAAGGCTCAGCATCAAAAAGTGACTTCTTATACACCACCGTGGGAAGATCGAGGAGTGAGAGATCTGCCACATACCTTTTGCCCTCTTCTGAATCATACGGAATCGTGCGAAGGGTCTTGCCGGGAAAAACACCGGCGAAGATATCGATCAGCTTCTTTTCATTCTCGCCCTCAGCATGGACAGCAATGAGCACTCCTCCTTCGGAAGAAGCTACCGGACTTGAAAGCTCTGAGTTTTGAATTCCCGCGCTCATGAAGTTGAGCACGGAAGGGTCATAGCTCACCAGTGTTGCGCCGAGCGCCAACACCAGCACTACGGCCGATGTGCGAAGGAAGGAAAAGAAAACCCGCCTCCAACCTTGCTTGGGCTTACGAAGAAATGACAAAAATGGTCGGCTTTTCGAATAAGTGATCTTCTTGTTCTTCAGGCTCTTTTTCAAGATCTTCCTCCTTGCTGTCTTTTTAATCCTCCTCCCCAAAGGCTTTGCTTTCTTCTTTGGCATATGCGCTCCGTAAACGATTGAAACCGAGAACCATTTAACAATTTAGCAATGGAACAATGAACTTTGTAATCATTCTTCTTGCGCCAGAACGACTTCCGTTCTTTCGTCGTTCTCAATTTTGAAAAAGTCGTTTAATTTTTACTTTGTCGAGCCATTTCTTTTGACGAGAAAAGAGGGAAAACGATAAGATGAATATAATTATTTTTTCTCTCCCTTTTTATGATGCAGTCCTGTCGACAGCCGATCTCAAAGGCTGTTTCAAAGGGGAAAGCCATGGTTGCTCTCTGCATGGTTCTCCTCTTCGTGACACTACCTGTGGCGCAAGCCGCCGCTCTTTCCACGAGCGTTGTACAGCGCAGTGAACTTGTTTCTCTAACATGGGTCCAAAGAATGGGGAAATTCTTTGGCGGTCAAATTCCAGCGGGTGGTGGTGGAGGTGGTGGCGGGATGATGAACTCCCCTCCGCCAAATGGCGGACAACAGCCTCCAGCAGGAGGACAGCAACCGCCTCAAGGTGGCCAGCAACCAAACCAGGGAGGTCAACAGCCTCCAGCAGGAGGACAGCAACCTCCAGCAGGAGGACAACAACCTCCAGCAAACGGGCAGCAACCACCTCAGAATGGACAACCGCCTCAAGGTGGCCAGCAACAGCCTCCAACCGGTGGACAAAATAATTCCTCAGGAGATCCTTGTGAAAATTCTTCGAGCCCCGATTTTGCAGGTGCTGCTTGTACGGCCAAAAGAGCCGCCAACCGAGCTTCTGCTCCGACTGGACAACAGGGGCAACAGCAGAATCAACAGGGCCAGCAGAATATGCAGCCCTGTCCGACAGGCACTCAGCCAACCCAGGCTTTGCCGTGTATGCCGGCAGGAAGCACGGGCCAAAACCAGAATATGCAACCTTGTCCTGCTGGCACACAGCCGACACAAGCGCTTCCTTGTATGCCGTCAGGAAGTGGAAACCAAAATCAGCAGAATATGCAGCCTTGCGCCGCTGGACAGCAGCCAACGCAAGATAAGCCTTGTATGATGCAGGGGATGGACCAACAAAAAATGATGAACAACAATACGAATACGAATCAAAATCAAAACCAGAACCAGAA
>CAZWLI010000087.1:0-8128 GCA_964634525.1 uncultured Candidatus Peribacteria bacterium
GCCTTCCGGTATCTCCAGAATCATTCCATTAAAAATTTCGAACTGTATTATCCGATTACTGCGGAAAATGTGCTGAAGGAACTCCGTGAAAAGAAAATTGACCTGGGCATCTATCCGATTGAGAATTCTAATGCGGGACTCGTCATGGAAAGTATCCATGCGATGAGTCGCTACCCGATCGATATCCAGGAAATCTTTGAAATCGACATCAAACAATGCCTCCATGTGCTTCCGGGCGTCAAAGAAACTGAAATCACCTCAATCATGTCGCATCCACAAGCCCTTGGTCAGTGCAAGGAATATATCCGAAAGCATTTCCCTGAAGCTGAACTCATTGAAGCGACCGACACCGCTGAAGGCGCTCGAATCCTCGAACAAAATCCAGAAGAGCGTCATTTGGCCGTCATCGCCAGCAAAAGGGCAGGGGAGCTCTATCACCTCCAGACTCTCGAAGTCGGTATCCAGGATCAAAAAATAAACTTTACCCGCTTTATCGCAGCTACCCGGCCATTGTAATATATCTTCATGCATTCCCTACCACCTACAAGCTACAAGCTAAAGCCTGTCTTTGGCATCATCGGCGCTCAGGGTCACATGGGCAAAGCCTTCACAAAACTCTTTCGAAAAAGAGGAATGAAAGTGATCGGATCGGATATGGCGACGAAGCTTCGCAATGAAGATGTTGTGCGGACAGCTGATATCATTATCTTTTCCGTTCCTATTTCAAAAACTCCAGTATTAATTGCCAAACTCGCTTCTCACGCCAAAAAAAACGCTTTGCTCTGCGATCTCACCTCGATCAAGACGCCTGCCCTCCAAGCCTTTCAAAAGTACGCTCCAAAAACCTGTGAGATCCTGGGCCTTCACCCTATGTTTGGACCCGATGGGGTCGAGCATTTGGAACAACAAATCATTGCCGTCTGCCCTCTTCGAAAAGGACCTTGGGCGCAATGGCTTCTGAAGTTCTTCGAGAGTCAAGGCGCTCTCCTGCGAAGCGTAACGCCAGAACATCACGACAACCTAATGGCGTTTATCCAGGGCATTGTGCATCTTTCCTCCATTGCCATGGGCATGGCCTTTGAAAAGCTTCAGCTGAACCTTTCTGAAACGCTCGCCTTTTCAAGCCCTATCTATCGCCTTCGTCTGGATATGGTTGGGCGAATCCTTCATCAGGATGCAACATTGTATGGAGAAATCGCGCTGGAGAATCCGGCCACAAGGAAAGCGATGAAGGCCTACCTTGATTCGATCGCGACCTTATTCAAAAGAATTGAACGGCATGATCAGAAAGGGTTTGAACGAGATTTTGATGCTGCCGCAGGTTTTCTTGGAAATTTTAATCAGCAAGCGTATGAGCGCACCACAGCATTGATTCAAAGAAATAAAAATATTCCTTAAATTAATCCTAAGAATCCTACCTCTACCATGTCATTTACTTCTTCACCCCTCCGTCCCATGATTATCTGTATGCGACAAGGCGCTCCTCGAGAGGACGCCGATCGTGTTATTCGTGCTGTCACCGAAGTCGGCCTTGAGCCCGTTCCGCTCTTTGGCACGGAACGAACGGTGGTTGCCGTCCTTGGCGACGAACGCGATCTGGATGTCAAAAAATTCCAGGCCATGGCGGGCGTCGAAAAAGTCATGCCCGTGCTACGGCCCTACCGCCTGGTCTCTCGAGAATCCCATCCCGAAGACTCCGTGGTGGATTTTGGTGACGGGGTGAAAATCGGAGGCAAAAACCCCATTGCCATTATGGCCGGGCCTTGTTCTGTGGAAACCGAGGAGCGCATGATGGATATTGCCGAAAATGTAAAAAAACGCGGTGCTCAGTTTCTGCGCGGGGGCGCCTTCAAGCCGCGCACCGGACCCTACTCTTTCCAGGGACACGGAGAAGAAGCGTTGAAGTGGATGAAAAAATGCGCAGAAAAATTCGGGCTGAAAGTGGTCACCGAGGTGCTCGATACACAGCATGTGGATATGATGGAAGAGTACATTGACATGTACCAAGTTGGCGCCAGAAACATGCAGAACTACGAGCTTCTCAAAGCCGTCGGAAAGAAGAATAAGCCCGTGCTGCTGAAACGCGGCATGTCCGCCACGCTCGATGAATTCCTGCTGGCTGCCGAATACATCGTGAAGGCAGGCAATTCCAAGATCGTGCTCTGCGAACGCGGGATTCGCACCTTCTGCACCTACTCGAGAAACACCCTCGACCTCAATGTCGTGCCCTGGGTAAAGAAGATGTCGCACCTGCCAATTATTGTGGACCCGAGCCACGGAACAGGATCATTTGATATGGTAAAGCCGATGGCCATGGCCGCTATTGCCTGTGGCGCCGATGGGCTCATCATCGAAGTCCACCCCAAGCCAGAAGAAGCCTGGTCCGATGGCGACCAGTCGATCACGTACAAAACCTTCGACAGTCTGCTGGAGGGGGTGAAGAAGATTGCGCAGGTGGTGGGCAGATAGCATTTGTCATTGCGAGGAGTGCGCCGAAGGCGAATGACGAAGCAATCTCGTGCTGCTCAAATCTGTAAAAAAGACTAGATTGCTTCGCTTCGCTCGCAATGACATAACTGCTATACTACGTTTGTTGTTTCTCATTCCTGAGGATGAAGCACTCCATTCGAACGAAATTGATCGTGGCGCTGACAAGCCTCATCACCGGAGCTTTGCTGCTCGGAGGAGGCATCATCATCTGGCAAAATATGAAAGCCATGGAGCAGGATATCTATCTCAATATCCTAACCTTTGGCGAGCTTACCAACGATCGCATCGTGACCTCGTTTGAGGATTTTTATGAAACCGAAAATTTTCTCCAATTTCGAAAAGACCTGAACCCCATGCTCAGTAAGAATGTGGATCTGAGCAATATCGAGGTCATCGGCAAGTCTGGTGAACTTTTCTATGATTCCTCGAAGGAAAAAGAGGTGGCCTACAGCGGGAATCCCAGAAAGCAAAGCTACGAGGTGAAGCGAGTCCGGGACATTAAGCCTTCACTTCTCTTTGGCAATGGAGAGGTCGTCTACGCCAGAAAAAATGCGGACAATGAATGGCTTGCGGTGGACAGCCAGGATCACCTGACGAAATTCCCCAGCGGCCAAGTACAGAACATTGTGTTTCCACACAAAAATGCTCGTCTGGATGTGGTCTACACCCTGAGCTACAGCGCGCTTTGGGCGAGAATCGCCGCCATGGCGATCAGTATCGCTGCTGTGCTTGCAGCCAGCATTGTTGCCGTCAGCTTCGTCGCGATCGGAATTGCCAAGAAGCTCACGAATCCCATCCAAGAGCTGGAAAAAGGTGTGGTGAAAGTTGGCGAGGGCGCGCTCGGCACGCAGGTCGAAATTCTTTCGGATGATGAAATCGGCGTTCTGGCGGTGAATTTCAACAAGATGAGCGTGAAGCTGAAGAAAGACACCGAGGAGCTCCTCATCAAAGAAGCCATTGAAAAAGAGTTGTCTATCGCGAGGGAAATTCAGGACAATATGCTGCCAAAAACTGCTCCTGAACTTGCCCATTTGGAGCTTTCCGGCTCACTGGCGCCCGCAAGCTCCATTGGCGGGGATATTTTTGACTATTTCACCCGACTGGATCAGACCTATATCTTCATTGCTGATGTCACGGGACACGGAGTTCCGGCAGGCATGATCGCCAATATTGCTCATTCGACCCTGTACAGCTTCACGCAAGTCTACAAAAAAACCGATGAAATCATGAAAGCCATGAATACGGTGGTTCATGCCAAATCCAAGCGCAACATGTTTGCCACCGCGATGCTGACGAAGTGGGATGATACGACTCGAAAGCTCTCGTATTGCAATGCCGGCCATGAGCAGATCATCCACTACGACGCAGGAGCAAAAAAAGTAAATCTTCTTGGCAAAGGCGGCATGCCGCTCGGCATGATTGCCGACCTGAGCAAACTGCTCAAAGAGCAGGAGCTTGAACTTCACGACGGAGACATCGTCATGCTCTACAGCGATGGCTTCCCGGAAGCCTGGAAGACGGAAAAAGAAAATCTCGGCATGGAACGGCTCGAAGACATCGTCCTGAGAGTCTGCCAAAAAGGTGGCGACGCGAAAGGAATTCGAGAAAGTCTCATCAAGGAAGTCACGACGTTTCGCAACAACTATCCGCAGCAGGATGATATGACGGTGGTGGTGATGAAGGTGAAATGACAAAGCTCCGCTTTGTCATCCCGAGCCCATTCGGCTTCGCTCAGGGTAAACTCCGCCGTGGGAACTTTCAATGGTACAACCCAAAGATTCCTCCGCGTGCCCTTCGGGCTTGGTCGGGACAAGAGAGAGTAGTATCCTGACTCAGGCCTTTAAGAAAAAATAAAATGTACCGCCCCAATGTCGCCATGATCGTCTTTCGCAGGAGTGACGGGAAGTTCCTGCTCGTTCACAAACCGAGAAAACAGCACGCCTGGCAGTTTCCTCAGGGCGGCATTGAGCCCGGTGAAGCCTTGGAACAAGCCGCAAAACGAGAACTTTTCGAAGAACTCGGCACCGATTCCTTTCAGAATTTTTGGAAGAGTAAGCACATCTACTTCTACGATTTTCCAAAGGGTCATGAGAATACGGATGGTTTTAGGGGGCAAAAGCAGTCCTATGTGGTTGTGGAATGGATTGGCGAAGAAAAAGACCTCCATCTGAGCCATGAAGAGCTGGATGAACATCGCTTCGTATATCAAAACGAGCTTCCGCAGTATTTGGAATCCAAGGACTATCAGAAAAAAGTTGATCAGGTGATCTTCGAATTTCGAGACAAACTCTAAACAAAACATGGTATGACGAATCAGGATGAATCGCTGCTCTGCATTGATCTCGGGACATCTTCGGTCAAATCATGCGTCTTTTTGAGGCGACCAAATTCCTCACTGGAGCTGCTGGGCTATCACGAGCTGGCGCAAGAACGAGGCAATCTGCAAGGTGGCGCAGTCGTGCAGCTGGCGAGGACCATTCGCGCGGTGCAGGAATGCGTGAAGAAAGCGGAGAATATGGCCCGCATCTCACCCCAGCAGCTCGTGCTCGGAGTCTCGGGAGAAGTTGTACGAGGCATGAGCTCAAGCCTTTCTTTTCAGCGGCCCAGAGCTGAAAAACCGATTGAAGACCAAGAACAAAAAACCATCATCTACGAGCTGGCCTGGCAAGCCTTTGATCTTGCTCGGAGAACCCTAGCAGATGAGCTTTCGATCGAAGAATCTGATCTCAAGCTGCTCAATACCAGCATCGTCAAGGCTCGTATTGACGGAAAATCATGCGGAGAGCTCCTGGGAGAGACGGGGAAAAAGGTGGATTTGGATATTTTTACCTGCTTCTCGCCGCTGCAGCATTTCGGGCATCTTCATACGATCACGGCTGAGCTTGGAATTCGAACTCTGCTTGGAGTTTTTATCAATAGTTTTGCGGTCACTTCTTCGCTCCTCAGGCAAAAAAATATTCAAGAAGCCTTCGTGATCGATGTTGGCGGCGGAACAACGAATATCGGCGTGATCATGGATGGCAAGATTATCGGCACAAGATCCTTCGCTCTTGGCGGGGACACGTTCACCAAACGCATTTCGCATGAACTCTCGACTTCTTTTGAAGAAGCGGAAGATATTAAGATTTCCTACAGCAACGGATCTCTTGAAAAAAAATCAAATAAGGTCATCGAGGAGGCTCTCAGCTCTGATCTCGAGATTTTCCTCGGCAGCCTGCTCTTCAGCCTGAAAGAATTTCAGATCAAAAAAATTCCAAACAAAATTTTTCTCTGTGGAGGGGGAAGCCAACTCTTGCAGCTCGATCAACTTTTGATGAACCAGCCATGGACCAAACACTTCCCGTGCGATGGTGAAATGAAGGTTGTTCACCTCGACTACCAAGACATTCTCCCTCACGAATCCTTGCCGAATGCCTTTGAAAAAAGCTATTTGCCGATCGTTGGCGTGGCAACCACAGCCTATGATCTGCTGCTGTCGAATAATTCTTTTGAAGAAATCTTGAAGGGGGTGATGGGGGACAAGGCCATGTAGGATCGTGAGGAGCATGGGGATTATTAGGATCCTTAGGAAACATGGATTATCCTAAGGCTCCTCAGGATCCTAAGTCTCTTAAGAATCCTATGAAATATCTCGTCGGCATGTCGGGCGGCATTGATTCTTCGGTGGCCGCGGTAAAGTTGAAAAAAGAAGGTCACGAGGTGATTGGCGTTCACATGATCCTCTGGGCTGAAGACATGCACAAAAACAAGTGCTGCAACACAGGTGATCTCATGTGGGCGCGCAAGGTGGCCACGGAGCATGGGATTTCTTTCTACACCATGGATTTTCGAGAGGTTTTCAAGAAACGTATTGTCGAAGATGCCTATCTTTCGGTGTACGAAGAGGGCATGACTCCAAATCCCTGCGTTTCCTGCAATCGGAATATTCGTTTCGGCGCGCTACTGGAGAAAGGCCTGGAGTTGGGGGTCGATAAAGTCTGCACCGGCCACTACGCCAAGGTGGTTGAAGAGAACAGCCTCTTCAGGCTCAAGGCTGGCAAGGACAAAACCAAGGATCAGAGCTATTTTCTCCATCGCGTGACGCAAGAGAAGCTCGCTCACATGCACTTCCCGCTTGGTGATATGCTCAAATCCGAAGTGATTGAGCTCGCAAAAGAATGGGGGCTCATCAATCCGAATCGCGTCAAGAAAGAAAGTCAGGACCTCTGCTTCCTACCCGAGAAAACGCCGGAGCCTTTCCTCAATCGCAATCTGAAAAAAACTTGGAAAGAAGGAGAAATCGTGACGAGCGCTGGCAAGAAACTCGGCAAGCACCGAGGTCTACCGTTCTACACCATGGGTCAAAGAAAAGGTTTGGACATTGGCGGACTCAGCGAGCCCCTGTATGTCATCGGAAAAGATACTGAAAAAAATCAGGTGATCGTGGGGAAAAAGGAGGAGGGGACTGTCTCTCGTATCCAACTCAGGAAATTTAGCCTCACGACTCCTGACTTCGATGAATCAAAAACATATGACCTCAAGATTCGTTACGCTGGCTCGTCTTTCAAGGGTCGGATAAAAAGAGTAGGGGAGTCGTACTCAGACGATTCCGGAAAGCTCTGGAATGCGGAGGTGGAGCTCGACGCCCCCATCGAATCCGCAACTCCTGGACAATTTGTGGTCGTCTACGATGATGAATATTGCGTCGGAGGAGGGGAGATAAAATAATTGTTATCTAATTTTTGTTGCTCACAACACGTCATGCCACGAGACAAAGTTACACATAACGAGACAATTCGGCAATATGTTGATGTAATTTTTGGACTGATTGATGCTGGGCTTTCGAAAGAAATAGGAGTAATTATTGCTTTCATTGAGGAGCTTAATAAAAGCGTTGCAACATTGACAAACAATGAATATCACATTTCAGAGGATCTCAGGATTACCATTTCAATCTATCGAAGAGTATTATTTAAAATGCTCCTCAAAACATGTGCTGAAAAAAGATTAAAATTAAAGCAGCCAAATACTGATAAGGTATCTCATTTTTTTACACTGCAAGATCTAAAAAGAGAGTACGCTGAAAATAATCGATAAGAGGACTCGTCCGATATCTCACCTCATGACCTTCTTCCTCGCCATCAGCATTTGCATCTTCACGGCGGGGTGGGGGAGGGTCGTGATGAAGAAGGCCTTGGATCACAAATCACCGCTTGTGTGTGCGCTGATTTTTGAGATTGTGCAGACCTTGCTCGCAGTGCCATTTTTCAGGTATTACCAGCCACCAACGAATCTCTGGTACAGCATCCTCTCCGGAAGCCTCTTTGCTCTCTCACTGACGCTCTACTTCATGGTGTATCAGAGCAGCGAAGTGTCACTGCTGACACCGCTGCGCGGATTTCGAGGGATTTTCGCGCTTCTGTTCTCGCTCCTCTGGCTTCATGAGAGTATTCACCTCTTTGAAGCCATCGGCATTATCGTCATCGGAATCGGCGTCCTTTTCCTTCAAAGAGCCAGCAAGTTCAAGAAGCTGATGCAATTTCTTTTTCACCGCGAAGCAATTTTGATGATGCTCTCAGTCGTGCTCGGTGTTTTTTCATCATACCTTGACCAGCTCGGCACAGCCTCCATGGGATATTTTTCTTATTATTTCTTCACC
>CAZWLI010000088.1:0-4649 GCA_964634525.1 uncultured Candidatus Peribacteria bacterium
TGGCTAATATGCGGCTTTTCTGGCCACGCACGCGTTGCGGGGAATGGAGCCTCCCGCTCGGCCAAAATCAAAAGCTGGGATTCTGCTCAAAGTAAGTTCTAACTTTGGTCAGCAAGCCCCACCAGGTTTTATCGGGTGGAGCTGACGGGATTTGAACCCGTATCTTCCGAGTGTCAAATTCAGACGCTCTGCCATTAAGCTACAGCCCCAAGATATCCACCAGGTACATTTGAATATAGGCCTGCGCTCAGGATTTATGAAAAAAAATATATTGACATAATATATATAAATTATATTACAGAAAACCCCTCCTTGCGGAGAGGCTCCTGTGACACTCGGAAGAGCTGCAGTTTCCACAGCGCCCGAACCTTAACTCCATTGTATCAAAATTCATTGTGAAGTCAACCCGCCAATGTGATACTCATCACATCTTCAAAATTTTCCCATGTCCCAAAGTTCCATGATTCTCCAAAACTGGTGGTACACGACCCTGCTCGGCACGAA
The DNA here is from genome assembly GCA_964634525.1 of uncultured Candidatus Peribacteria bacterium. GTDB lineage: Bacteria > Patescibacteriota > Gracilibacteria > JAUYGZ01 > JAUYGZ01 > CAZWLI01. Next base: position 505 of record CAZWLI010000088.1, read on the forward strand.
GACTTCGTTTTCCGCGCCACTGATGGAACGCCTCGAAGCGGACTGCCTGGTGGTCGGCGCCGGCATGGCGGGTCTGCACGCGGCACTGAGACTCGCGAATGAGGGCAAAAAAGTCGTGCTGTTGGAACGCAACATTTGCGGAGGAAGCTCCACGGGAAAGAGCGCAGGGTTCCTCACCCCCGACAGCGAGCTGGAGCTGCACCAACTGGTGCGACGATACGGGCACGAGGACGCGGGGAAGGTCTGGAGCATGGCCGCGGACGGGGTGAAGATGATTGTCGAAAACATCCGACAGTACGGAATCGAATGTGATCTGTTGAAACAGGACAGCCTCTTCCTGGGTCTTGGAAGCGGCGGAAAAGCGGAGATTCACGAAGAAGCGAAAGAGCGGGAACGGCTGGGCTACCCCTCCACAGTCTACGAGGGCGACAGTTTGCGGCCATTCAATCCGGGCAAGGGTTACTCCGCCGGAATCCGGTACACCGACACCTACGGCATCAATCCGCTGCTGTACTGCCAGGGCATGAAAAAAATCCTCATCGACAAGGGCGTGAAGATCTTTGAAGGAACGCCTGTCACGGAAATCACCGGTCACACCGCGCACACCCACATGGGTGGGGTCAGCGCCACCAACATCATCGTCTGCATCGACAAGATGCGCGAGTCCCTGAGCTCATTTGCGGACTTTTCCTATCACGCCCAAACCTTCATGAGCGTCAGCGAACCGCTCAACCAAAAAGAACGCGAGCAGCTCTTCCCCAGCGGCAGCTTCATGTGCTGGGACTCTAAACTCGTTTACAGCTACTATCGCCTGACCGGAGACAACCGCCTGCTGCTGGGCGGAGGTTCGGCGCTCACGACCTTTCTCCCGACCGATGTGACGACTCCCCGTGTGATCAACTCCGTCATCAAGGAGTTCAAAAAACGATTTCCATTTTTGCAGGAACACGAGTTCATCCAGTACTGGCCCGGACGAATTGACACGACCAAGGATCTCATCCCGATCCTGGACGAAGACCCGGCGCAGCCTCATATCCAGTATGTACTCGGTTGTGTGGGGCTCCCATGGGCCACCTTTTGCGGGGACTACGCGGCCAAGCGCGTGCTCGACAAGACTCACAACACTCACGGGAAATATCTGAAAAAAGACCGGCCATTTTTCATCCCCCGATTTGTTCAAAAATTCTTCGGGAAAATGGTGGCATTCTCGCTGAACAACGCCTGGAGCAAGTATGTGCAGAGGGATGCGAAGTGAGCTATGGACTCTCTGAATCTACGCCCTCATCGTGAGCACCCTCACCACGCCATCGTTGAGCTCGTACAACTGCTCGATTTGTTTGAGCAGATCGTAGCGGGTGATGAGACAACCCCAGCTGCCAAAACCGCCTTGTTTATCAATGATCGTATCAATCGCAGGGGTGGTGTGAATCCCATAATGGGTAAATACACGCTCATTGCCCTTCACCTCATAAAGACGAAGAAAAAGCTGCTCTTTGGACTCTTTTGAGCCAAAAATCCAGGCGGTATTTTGCTGGTGTTTTGAGCGAATTTCCCAGGTTCTCTCCGGGGTGGCGGGGTTATAGCTCATGCCAAGATAGCTGATCTTCTTGCCATTATTGATGCCACTGCCGATATATACCGCTTTGGAACGCTCCAAACCGTCTTCCCGAACGAATTGGAGGGTGTTTTTGGCCACATTGGCCTCAATCCAGTCGCCCTTTTGGAACTCCCAGCCCTCCAGATGATCGGAAACCGCCGTTTCAGAGGCTTGTTCAATACCCTCAGCAAAGGCCACATTATGGCCAAAATAAGGGCCTACAAGCGAAATGGAAACCAGGGCTGCCAAAAGAACACGATAGGGAAATATCATGGAGCGCTTGTTTAAGGGACTGTAGCCTATCCTATACTTGCGCTTCTGTCAAGTTTATTCTATTCATATCTTAAGGCCTCGATAGGGCGTTTTAATGCGGCTTTTCTGGCCGGATAAATGCCGAAAACAAGACCCGTCATGGTGGAGACGGCAATGCCCAGCAGCACGGAATTCCCGGGGATGATAAACACCCAGTCCAGTTCAAAGACCTTGCTCATGAGCAGGGCGATGAGACCGGAAATGGTGACCCCGAAGAGAATGCCGAGAAAACCCCCCAGCAGGGTGAGGATCAGGGCTTCGAGGAGGAATTGCAGTAAAATGTCACGATTGGTGGCCCCCACGGCCTTTCGAAGGCCGATTTCTTTGGTTCTTTCCACCACCGCCACCAGCATGATATTCATGATGCCGATACCCCCCACAACCAGGGAAATCGCCGCGATGGAGGTCAAAAACACCTTCATGATCGAGGTCACATTGCCCAGCAGCGAGAGGGCGTCTTCCTGGGTTCGGATGGTGAAATCATCCTTATCGGCGCTCGTCGTGCGGTGATTTTGCCGCAGGACTGAAGAAATCCGCTGCTTGGTAAACTCCACGGAATAGGAGTTTTTCACCTGAACGGTGATGACATTGAAATAATCAATCCCCAGCAGCTGCTTTTGGGCGACCGAAAGAGGAATGATCGCCAGATTATCCTGATCAACGCCAAAAGGTCCAACGCCTTTTTTCTCCAGCACTCCGATCACGGTGAATGACTGGTCTTTCAGGCGCAGCACTTTCCCGATGGGGTCTCGTTCTCCGAAGAGGGTTGTACTGATCGCTGACCCCAGCACCACGACCTTTTGAAAACTCTGAATATCCCGAGCGGAAAGCAGGGATCCTTTTTGCGCGGTAAAACTTCGCATCGCGAAAAAATCCTCCGTAACGCCCTGAAAAGTTACCGTGGTGTCGTTGTTCTCGTAGACAATCTTGCCCTGACCACGCACTTCCGCAGAAACTTTTTCGATGGTGGGTTCGCGCTTGAGAGCATCGCTGTCTCTTTCGTTCAGGGTCTTGATGATGATGCCCTGCACCGATGCCGGAGAAGAAAACCTCGAACTGCCACTCCCGCCCGGCACAATGAACACCAGATTCGAGCCGATGCCCTGGACCTGGCGCAGGATCAGCTGCTGAGCCGAGGTGCCCACCGCCATCAGGATCATCACCGAAGCGATGCCGATGATGATGCCCAGCATCGTGAGAGCGGAACGCATTCGGGAAGCCACGAGCGCCTGAGCGGAAGTAACGAAGGCGTCACGAAGCAACATCATGGGGAAGCATTGGATCCGATATTCTCGACCTGATCATCTTTGCCGATTCCGCTTTTAATTTCCACTTTTCCATCGAGACTTCGCAGGCCGATTTCAACCTTCACTTCTTCCACACCGGTTCCGGCCTTTCTTCGGACAAAAACTCCGGATTCTTTTTCGATGATGGTGTACAGAGGAAGTATCACAACATTTTCATGGCGCGCGGTTTCGATTTTGAGATTGGCCGTGAGACCGCTTTTGATCCGCCGGTCTTTTGTCTCCAGCATGACCGTGGTTTTGAAATTCACCACTCCGTCAAGGACGGTTTCAGCGGTGTCGATTTTTTCCACCGAGCCTTCAAAATTCTCTCCGGAAAAAGCGTCAAAGGTAACTCTGACCGGATTTCCCGGCGCGACTTTTCCGATATCCACTTCGGGGATACTGGATTCGATTTCAAAACTCTCTGTGGACAGCACCGTGAGCAGGGGAGTTCCTCCCGGAGCCAGTTCGCCTTCTTTCAAATCGAATTTCGCGACCAGTCCCGCGATGGGCGATCTGAGCAGGGTTTTTTCGATCTCCGCATGCGCCTGATCCACCTCCGCCTGAGCGGCCTGCACCTGCCCCTCCTGCGCGAGCACTTTTGCCCGAGCTTCTTCCACAAATGCTCGCTGGATTTCCAGCTCTTCTTTTCTCGTTCCGGATTTTTTGAGGGCGAAATCCGCCTCCGCGCTTTTTAGGGTATCCTGCGACTCTTGGACGGCGGAGCTGTTGTCGAGCCTGGTTTTTTCGAGCGTTATTTTTTGCGTTTTCAGCGATTGCAGTGTCGTGTCGACGGACTTGATGGCGGCACTGATGTCGCTGAGTGCCGTTCCGATCTGACTTCGATCCGTGCTTCTCGCCGAATCATAAATCGTGCACTCGCTGGTGAGAAGGCTTCGGAGAAGGTCGATAAAAGTAAACACCTGCGCCAAATTAGTTTTGGCCTGCGC
>CAZWLI010000089.1:0-2199 GCA_964634525.1 uncultured Candidatus Peribacteria bacterium
CTTCAAGCTTTGCAATTCTCTCTTCTTGAGTTGTAATCAGGTCTGAAAGTCTTTTTATTTCTTTCCCAAGCCCAGCTGATTCCTTCTCAAGAGGTGGCAGTTTCTTCTGGAGATCTTGTAATTCTTTCATTCGTTCTTTCATCGCATTGATCTCTCGACGAGAATTTCCTAACATGCCTTGAAATTCAAGAAGTCTTTTGGTTTGTGCTTTGAGTTTTTCATCAAGCGCATCTGCGAATTCTGTTTGATCCATTCGATCTCCGAGGTCGTTATAGGATATTTCATTGCTCATGGTTGTACTTACGGAGTTCGAAGAGTAAGGATGTCAGCTGCAAGTGACGCTATGAAGGCTCTATTCTTGGTAATGCAATCATTGATGAATGTTATATCGACAGCATCTAAGGCACTTGAGAGAGTCTTTACAAGCTTTTTAATCCTGATTCTGGTTTCTGCGATGATCCATTCGTAGTCCAAGGCAGTGTTTTCCCGTACTTTCATCGCATCATGTCCAGGAGGAATCACAGGAGCAGGAGGAGCAGGAGGAGCAGGAGGAGCAGGAGGAGCAGGAGGAGCAGGTACTATTGGTGGTGGATTAGGGGCCGGGGGCGCTAGGGGCTTTTTTTTTTGAACTCGCCATCAACGAGGTCAAAAGTGCACATCACCGGAATCCGTTCCAGAACCTTGGCGATCAATTCAAGCTGGTTTCGATCTTGGATTTTGTCTATTCGTGCCAAAAAACCCGTTCCACCCGGAAGACTTTGAAAAACAGCTTCTTCCACTGTTGCCGTCATCGCAGACATCAAAGCTCTATTGGCAATATTGATATTTGAGTGGTTGAGAGCTCTTCCGGCCCCTGTGCCATTTGGCATCACACTGTCATCCAAACCGTTGATACAGTTTGTGATCCTTCGAATCGGATTTTCCATGATCTCCAGAGTGGTCAGCAACACATACGCCGTTCGTTTTCGATACTCCGTGTTATTGTTTTTCATGGACTCGAGTGTTGCGATACTGGCACCCAGAGTTGGAGCTTTACTCATAAATTGCGGCTGAGAAAGTGTCGCATCAGGCACTGCAGCTGCACTAACATTTCCACCAGCAAGTGGAGGCACGATGGTATGGAGATAATTTTTCACGAAATCTCGTTCCGCTTTATTGAGCCTTTCCACCTCGCTGAGGATGCCGCGCTCATAGGGCTTGTCGCGAAGAGAGCGCTGTGATGCGCGAACTATTACTTCTACCGTACCACTGACCCTTCGCTCCTCCTTTTCTCGTTCGTGTTCATGATGAATTTCTTGGCTTGTTTTCATGATCTGATCGGCATCCACATTTGCTCCATCATGAAACGCGTGATCAATCTCCTCAGCTTTGTGTTCACCGGTAATTTCAAACCCCATGATCAGAGCACTGAGGGCACTTACGGCTTCCACGGCATCTGCCTTTTTCCCTTCATTTTGGACTTTTTGCGTAACAAGAGTCGGGTTCTTGATTTTGAGATCCAGTTCGATAATTTCATGCTCATAGGCGGTTTTTTGTGCTTCGAGTAAACCTTTGACTTCGAGAATATGTTGTTTATAAACCCCCATATGATCTTGAGCAGCCTTCAGTTGTTTTTCCTTTTCGCCAGATCCAAGTGATTTTTTCTCCTTACTGATTTTTTTGTTGATTCCAACAAAAGGAGCAGATTTCTTGAGACCATGTGCTATGTGGCGAATAGCGCTGCTGACGCCACCTGGCACATATTTCCAAGCAAGCGCGGTAAGCGGAAGCAGCACAGGTGATCCGGTCAGAAGACCGGCTCCCATTTGAAGAGCACTGAGGCTCCAGTGATCCATAGCCAGCTCGGCGATTTTTGCAAGTCCGCCCGGAACCGACCAGCGTAATCCTGTTTTCATGCCCTCCCAGGCTTGATCGGTAAATATTCCCCAAGAAAGACCTGTAAGACCTGTGAGAGGTACGCCAAGCGCGCTCGCAATAAAGCCGTATTTGAGGATTTTTCCGCCCCAGAGTACCATGGATTTCTGCCATTCTATTCGTTTTTCTTTAATTGCTGCTGTTGATTTTTCATGAACTTCCAGTTCCGTTTTGAGTTGAACAAGCAGCGGACTAGCCTCGATGGCTGCTAGATCTGCACGAAGACCATGACTGAATTGAAAATTTGTAAAATACTCTTGAGTTGAACTCTCTTTTGTTAGATTA
>CAZWLI010000090.1:0-28026 GCA_964634525.1 uncultured Candidatus Peribacteria bacterium
GGGCTCTCGAGGAAGAGGGGATATTCCTGGAAGGGTGGGAAGCTAACCGTCGGAAGACTGCCGGCAAAAAGGCTCTTCACTTCAAACTGTCCTGCGCTCGACGTTGTGAAGGGAAGGTCCGTGATTTTCCTCTTGGCCGAAACAAAATTGTCCTGCGAAAAACTCACCGCAAGCATGGCCTCTGAAGGATTACTCGGGTTGAGGGTATTGAGTATCGTGGTGAGAGAAGGATCGACGACAAAGGGCACCTTGGTATTCGTGAAACTTCCCCGATCCATACTGATCACCATCGCGAAAACTTTGGCTTCCGGCAAAGCCTGTGTCGGACCCATGGCCACGGTGAGCTGACCTTGGAAGGGGATCGAAATATCGACCGCCGCAGAAGAAAGCTTGCTGAGACTCGTGCGAAGTACGGAACTTTGAAGAACAAAAAGATTTTGAGAAACAAGCGAAATGAGCGCCACCAAGCTCACGACTCCCGGCAACAACCAGGGGGCTGTTTTCTTTAGTCGTTCGAGGAGCGATGGCTTTGGAGAGCGAAACACAGGGAAATGGTTTAGGGTTATTCGTAGGATTCCTGGTGTATTTATTTTTTCTGGCACAGCGTCAATGAATCCAGCAGCATCTGAAACCCGCTGCTACTCTGAGCAAACGCTGCTGCCTGGGGAAGACTGCCGACTGTGGCCACGCATTTCTTCAGATCGCCCCTGTCCACGACAGCAGACAAATCCCAATACCTCCCCTTCACTACCATGAGGTGGGTCACCCCAGAGCTGTCATCGCCTGCGAGAAGGAAATAATAAGGATCGCCATTTTTGAAAGGCGTATCTTTTAGAGAGGGGAGAGGAGTCGCGGTCGTCGTCACGGTTTCAATACCAGAGCCAATGGGAATGCGGAAATAATACTCGTTCTCTTGGCCTATGAGGAAGCTTGGCAGATATTGCGTGTTGGGGTCTTCGCCAAGATTGCCGTATTCCACGCCCTTTTTGGTGAAAAGGTGACTCTCCTGCTTGTAATTGCCAACGGCAACAATCGTCTGGCTGAGACTCTTGTCGCTGGCCGTGAGCGTGGCCATGAGCGTGAAATTCTGCTGCGTTGCGGCCTGGCCACCAAGGAATTTTGTCGGGTCTTGATCTGTGCTGAGCGTGCAGCTCGAACATTTATTTTGAAATGAAAGTTGTTCCAAGTCCGCAAGGGTGGGCTGAATCGAAATAATAGGACTTGAACTCTTTTGCACGGGGATCGATCGAAACGTGGGGGTTGTATTTTTGCAATCCTTGGTACATTGCCCATCCTTCCCATTTTGCGCGCCGTGATCGCACTGCTCCGGAGCCTCCACAGCGCTGTTGCCACACACCGCAACGGTTTGGCACTTGTCGGTACAGGTATCTCCCGCTTTCCCGTTGCTGGGACCGTGGTCGCACTGCTCGCCGGAATCAAGGAAGCTGTCGCCACAGACGAAGGCTTTTGGCGGGGCGGAACACTCCAAACGATCGCAGACTTTGTTGTTATTGGTGTCTTTGCAAACTGTAAAGGTTTTGTTGAAATTACCATCTCGAAGATCGGTCAAATCACCATTGGTAGAATTCGTTGCGGAATCGACACCATCGAGCCCCCCCTTTGCATTCCCGCTCGAAATAAAAATTTTGGCATCGTAGAGAATTTTGGTATTAAGATCCGTTGGATTTCCAGATAATTTTGATGCCAGCTGAGGAATGTCTTTCAGGCTCACGCTTTTGTCTCCATTGGGGGTATCTTCCGCCTGAAGAAAAGTATACTCAATAATTTCTCTCGGATTTTTCTTATATTCAATCCACGAAGCGTCGTATTCATTGATATTGCCACGGTCAAACGTATCAATTTTCTCATCACTAAAATTAACATCACAGCTCTTTGCGCCTACATCTGCCCAAAGACGCCTATTTCCTTTGTAGTATGTGTCGAATCCACAATGCATACAGCAGGCATTGATGCGTTTAACGATGACAGGGGGGTCATATTTTTGCATCGGGCCCGTTCGTAGTCGATTTGTCCCTGGAACAAAATCTTTAAATGTTGGCGTCAAGGAATCCAATTCGATACTCAGCTTTATGTCGACTTTATTTTGTCCGCAGATATTCCCACTCACCACCTGCGCCTTCAGTGCAAAATTCTGCCCAAAATCATCCGCTCTTTTCCCAAAAGGGAAGAAGAAGATCATGATGAGGAGCGCGATAAGCGCGAAAATGGCAGGAAGATAATGACGAATCAAGAGGGGGGAACGTTAGAATTGTTAGCTTCATCACTAACATCTCATCTTAATGGTGAAAGGTGATTTTTTTTATTGACGAAATTTTGAACAATGGTGGAGCTAGGGGGTCAATCTTTTTTCTTCTTTTCATCCTCATTAACAACCTTCGCATCGACGACATTGTCTCCTGATTTTCCATCCTTCGCTGAAGCTTCGGAGGGCTTCGCGTTCTCCTGTTGCTGCTTGTAGATCTTCTCGCCGATGTGCTGGGAGGCGCTCATGAGCGCCTCGGTGGATTTTTCGATATCCGCGGTTTCGGACTTCTCATCTTTCAAAACCTTCTGGAGCTCCTCAACTTTTTCTTTCACCGGCTTGGTGTCGTCCTCTGTGAGCTTATCGCCGAGATCCTTCATCGACTTCTCAATCTGATAGATCGCGGAGTCGGCTTTATTCCGTGCTTCGATTTTTTCTCTTCGCTTCTTATCCTCGCCGGCATGGGTTTCGGCTTCTTTGGCCATTTTTTCCACCTCGTCTTTCTTCAGGCCTGAGGAGCCTTGAATGGTGATGTGCTGCTCCTTGCCCGTACCTTTGTCTTTTGCTTTCACGCTCAGGATGCCATTGGCGTCGATGTCGAAAGTAACCTCCACCTGCGGCACGCCCCGAGGAGCCGGAGGAATGCCATCAAGCACAAATTTCCCCAATGATTTATTATCCGCAGCCATCTCGCGTTCACCCTGGCTCACATGGACTTCCACGGCAGGCTGGCTGTCCGAAGCGGTGGAAAAAACCTGCGAGTGACTCGTGGGGACCGTGGTATTTCTTTTGATCATTGGTGTGGCAATCCCGCCCATCGTTTCAATCGAAAGGGTGAGTGGAGTCACGTCCAGGAGAAGAATATCTTTCACATCTCCCTGAAGAATGCCGCCCTGAATGGCGGCGCCAAGGGCCACGGCCTCATCGGGATTCACCGCCTTGCTCGGCTCCTTCTCAAAAATTTCCTTCACCTTCGCCGCAACGGCCGGCATACGCGTCATGCCGCCCACCAGAATGACCTCGTCGATTTCCTTTTTGCTCAATCCCGAATCCTTAATGGCTTTTTCACAAGGGCTGACGCTCCGGGTAATCAAATCTGCCACGAGTTCCTCCAACTTTGCGCGGGAAAGTTTCACACTGATGTGCTTGGGGCCGCCCGCGTCCGCTGTGATGAAGGGGAGATTGATATCCGTCTCCGCCGAGGAGGAGAGCTCGATCTTGGCTTTCTCCGAGGCGTCCTTCAGGCGCTGCATGGCCATAGGATCCTTGTGGAGATCAAGCCCTGAGTCTTTTTTGAAATTCGAAACGAGCCACTCGGTGATCGTGTGGTCAAAATCATCACCTCCCAGATGCGTGTCGCCATTGGTCGACAAAACTTTCGTGACCCCATCTCCCATTTCGATAATCGACACATCAAAGGTGCCACCACCCAAGTCGTAGACAGCAACTTTCAATTCTTTTCCTTTTTTGTCCAGGCCGTAGGCAAAGGCTGCTGCGGTGGGCTCATTGATGATGCGCTCCACTTCTAGGCCGGCGATCTTCCCGGCGTCTTTCGTCGCCTGGCGTTGAGCGTCGTTGAAATACGCGGGGCAGGTGATGACCGCCTTGGTCACCTTGTCACCCAGGAAAGCCTCCGCATCGGCCTTCAGCTTCGCCAGCACCATCGCGGAAATCTCGGCGGGTTGTCGTGCTTTGCCATCGAGCATGATCGTCGCCTCACCCTTGTCGCCCTTTGCCACTTTGAAGGGGAAATTTTTCACCTCTTCCTTCACCTCGTCGAACATGCGGCCGATCAAGCGTTTGGCGGAAAAAATCGTGTTCTCGGGATTCACAATCGCCTGGTTCTTCGCAAGTTTACCGACAAGCCGTTGCTTCTCGCGAATGGCCACCACGGACGCGGTGGTGCGATCACCTTCGGCGTTTGGGATTACCTTCGGTTGTCCGCCTTCCATGAAGGCAACACAGGAATATGTCGTCCCAAGATCGATACCAATGATTTTACTCATAAGTAATAAAATTAAAAATAAATCCTCGTGAAGCTTTGGGTCTCGTGGGCCCCAAAGCGAGCGAGTCTCTTTTGGGGAGAGCCCGCGAGAGGGGCTTGCCCCTTTCGCGCTCCTTAGCACTCTCTAGTTTAGAGTGCTAAATAAAACATGTCAATGTTTTAAACACGGACACTCTCAACAATGCGCTGCTTCTTTTTCTGCATGTCTTGGCGTTTTTTCTGAGGATCGATAGCCTTCTCTCCGCCCTCTTCTCGCTCCCGATCTTGATCAAAAACCTCTTCCATTTCCTCCTTTGTTTTATCTTTTTCCCTTGTCCGAACAATGGCCTGACCTTTTCGCTTCTCCTGCTCCTTGAGCGCTTTTCCGAGGAGCTTTTCCTTGCGACCTTCAGCGATACGCTCTTTTTCTTTCTTCGCTCTCGTTTTGGAAATTTCCCCCTCCTTCTCGAGGCGATCAATGAGTTCCTCCTCGCGATCAAAAACCCTACGCTCAGTTTCTCGATCAAGCTTTTCTTCAGAATCTAAGGTTGTCTGTTGTTGGGTCATATCAAGTCCCACATCCGCTTCCGACCGAAGGACTTCCTTCGCGCGCTGATCCGTCATGGTCTCTTGCTGGCGGCGTTTCATCATCACCTTCGTCTCGCCAAGTTCTTGTTCGGATTTTTGTCCCACAGATCGCTGACCCACTTCCTCCTTCACTTCATCATCTACCTGAACTTGTACCCCCACAGGTTTCTCTTGAGCTTCTTGCGCTTCCGTTTCTGAAGTTTCCGAGGCTGAGGGTCTCTGACCTCTGGCTTGCTCAGGAACTTGCTGGCTCGCCGCTTGTTCAAGGGTTTGCTGATAGCTTTTTTTCTTTTGAAGATTCTTCAGTTCGTCTCGGTGCGCTTTCACATCGAGCTGCATGACGCTGTCACCCCCGATCGTTTCATCCACCATCTCTCGCGCCTCAGCATCCTCCTGCTCTTCATCCACCTGTTTCTTCGCAAACTGATCGTAGAGCACGTTCACGCTCTTGTCCCGATCTGTCACACGCTCTTGCAAGCGCTTCATGTACGGCGTGATCCATTTCTCGCTGCGTGGTTTTTCTTGCTTGCCTTGCTCGTAGGGCCCAAGATTTCCGTCGTAGGTCCAGTTAAAAAATCGCTTCGTGAGGGCCACCGCCTCCGTAGTCTTCATAAGCGCGTCGTCGAAATCCACTTCCTCAAGTTTTTTCTTCCCGCCCTCCATGTCATCAAAGATATCTTTCGTGTCTTCCAACCGCTCTTCGATCGGGGTTCGTTTCCCATGCTCATATTTCAAATTTTCCAGATCGGATTTTGCCCACTTCACAAATTCCTGATGTTGGGGGGATTTTTCATTTTGTTTCTTTTCACACAGGCGAATGTTTTTCTTCATCAACTTCACCGCGGATTCAAAATCTCCGTGCTCATTGAAAGATTTTGCTTGTTTGTAATTTTCCCTAGCGCTTCCAACATCAAGATCCATTTTTTTAATCTCAAGAAGTACTTTCCCTTTTTCCTTCTCCGCCTCCTTGGATGTGAGTTTTTTAAAGCGCTCTTGAATCTTTTTTCCTTCTTCAGTTAATTTCCCATCTTTGAAGTAGTGCTCCGAACCCTCGAGAATCTTCCCAATATCTTGTTTTTTCTTTTTCCACTCTTCAAGCCATGTTTTCATCCCTTTCTCTTCTTCCTCCTTTCGCTCTTTTCCCGTTTTTTCGTCGTAGTCTTCTTTTTGGTGTTTTGTGAGTTCTTTTTCAGGAATCCCAAGTTTTTTTGCCTCGTCTTGGAGTTTTTCCACATAGCGGTCGCGGTGCTTTTTCTTATCCTCGATGTGGTCTTGAACAAGACGAACCGCGTTTTTTTGCTGTTCTTTTGAGAGTTTTGAAAGTTTGCGATAGATCTCTGCCTTGTCCCGCGGACACAAAATACCATGTTGGATCGCGGTATTTGGAATCTCTTCAATGTCTTGAACCTGTCGGTTGCTCAACTTCAACACCTCTGAATCCTCACGGCTTTCGCGGGTTTCCCTTCTTTCATCACGCTCTAGTTTTTCCAATGTTTCTGCCATACGGATTTAATAAGCCATGATTGTATCTCCTGTTCAAGTTTTTTCAAGTGCTTGAGTCTTTTTGCCAAACCCTATACCCTGCCTGTCCGGCAGGCAGGCCTAACCCCTATACTCTTTCTTTTTATGTCCAAACATAATAGATGGTCGAAGGTAAAGCACAAAAAAGGTCCTGCAGATGCAAAACGGGGAAAGATGTTCACGAAGTTGAGTAAGCTTATCACGGTTGCTATTCAACAAGGTGGTGTTGATTTGGAGACAAACTCTTCGCTACGCAGTGCTATTGAAAAAGCGAAAGAGTGGAGCCTCCCAAGTGATGTTATTGAACGCGCGATAAAAAAGGGGAGTGGGGAGGCGAAGGAAGGTACCCGGCTTGAACATATGACTTATGAAGGCTTTGGCCCTGGTGGTGTGGCGATCTATGTCCATGCGTTGACGGATAATCGCAATCGCACATCAGCCAATGTTCGAGAAGCATTTACAAAACACGGAGGAAATCTTGGCGGCCCTGGGGTTGTTGCTTGGATGTTTCAAAAAAAGGGTTTCATCACCGCTAAGCCTTCCGAGACCCGAAGGGAGGGTCTTGAGTTGGAACTTATTAGTGCCGGGGTTGAAGATTTGAATTGGGAAGGGGAATTGCTCAAGGTTCTTACAAGCCCGTTGGTTTTTGAACCGGTTTTGAACATTTTGAAGCCTTTTTTTGTTCAAAAGTCTGAAATAAGCTATGTCGCACTGGAGGAGAAAAAAATAACCTCAAAGGCGCAGGAAGAGGAAATTCTCTCACTTCTTGATGTTCTGGAAGAAGATAATGATGTGGATGAAGTTTTTCACAATGCACAATTTCCTTCGTGAGCTTGTGCATTACTTTTGTAAAATGGTTTTTTTGTTTTAAAAATGTGCCATGAAGATAAGGGTGTGGTATGAAAAAGAAATTCAAATATTATAAACAAGGATGATAGAGAACAAGACATGGGGAAGTTGAAACTTGGAACCTTTTCCCCATCTTTTGCAAAAGTTTTCTACAGTTAGTTTTTCCAATGTCTTTCTGAGGCCATATCTTTGAGTTAGCATCTTTAAAGTTTTTGTGGGTATGATAATGATGATGAATATATATAAATATGAATTCTTTCATTAAGAGGGCGGTGGGTGTTTTTCTGCTCCTTACCCTCAAAGGCTTTTTCCTTATTTCGGCCCAAGCACAAACAACCCAAGAAATTCCACCAATAACCATCCAGTCCGAAAACAGTGTTGAGGTAGGGAAAAATATTATTTTTCGATCGGATCTTAGCGCACTCCCCCCAGCGGGTACCCTGAAGGGGTTTTCATGGAGTTTTGGGGACGGTAAAGCTGGGGTGTTGGAGGAGGAGGCGCACGTCTTTTCGAAACCTGGGAAGTATTCCGTGCGTCTTGACGTCAATTTCACACAGGCTATCAACAAGCCAACTATCACCTCACGCGTCGAGAAGGAGATTTTCGTTTACGAGCGCTCCTTCTTTCTCTTTGTTGATACAAGATATGGTGATGAGAAAGTTCAAACCCTTCAAAAAACAGCCGCGGATCAAAACGTCGACCTTACCATTTTTCATATTCCTAACCAAGACCGTTTTTCAACAACATTTCAAAATAAAATAGAGCCTCTTCTTGATACCATTAATCAAAGTGACACGGTTCTTATCTGGTCAGACCGCGCGGAGGCTGTAACGCTCCTCAACCGCTTTTCCGACCGCCTTAATCTCAGTCATCAAACCATTGCTGTCATCATCGAGGGGAATATGGAACTTCTTCACAACATTCTCAATGGTGTGTTTTCCGTTCTCCACCCCGAGCGGATCATTGTTACCCGGAGAGAAGCGATTGACGAGTTTTTTACCACACCAAGAAGTGTCGATGTCCAGAAAGTTATTAACGAGCGAGGTTACGACCTTATCGTTATTAATCAACAAAATGCAGCCGAAATCTCTATTTTTTCTCTTGGAAGCAAACTTGTTCAATTTCTCGAGAAAAAAGGCGTTGACGATGCTGTTCTTCTTCTCATTCTTTATCTCCCCATCATTATTTCCTTCGTTACCTTTGTTCGTCTCGTGATTGGGTTTTCCCCCGCAGGCTCCCGCGTGCCGATCATTCTTTCCTACAGCTTCCTTGTCCTTGGTTGGCCGGTGGGAATTGTGGTGGTTGGCCTTCTTTCATTGGTGAGCTATTTCTTCCGGCTTTATTTTTTCGAAAGCCACCTTCTCTACGCCGCGAAGGTGGGTGTGTTGACCTCCATCCTTGGTATTGTTCTTTTTGCGATCATGGGGCTTATGGTAGCCTTCAATTTCACCACATTTGACTATTCTAGCGCCATTATCCTCGTCGTCCTTGCGACGATCATCGACCGAGTGGCTGGTGGGACTGGGGAAAGTAGATTTTTTGACCTTCTTCAAATATTCCTCGAGACCATCGTGGTGGCCTTCCTAGGCTATCTCATTCTTTCTTCTTCCTGGCTTCACATTCTCCTTCTTTCACACCCTGAGATAACCCTCCTTTTCCTCATTCTCAATATTATCCTCGGCCGGTTTACGGGCCTGCGCGTGGTGGAGTATTTCCGATTCAAGGAGATTTTGAAACATACAGAGGAGTAAGTGGGGGAGGAGGTTAGGCAGTTAGGAAGTTAGATTGTTAGGGGGTTAGGAGCTTAGGGACTTGTGTTGAGGAACGCAAAAAGCTGGAAAAATGTTAAAAAATATGATATTATACCATGATTAATAAAAAATTATGGGAATTTTTAGTTCAGGGCCAAGTAAAGAACCAGAAAAACCTCTAGCGCCAAAAGCTTCAACGAGCACCACCCCACCCCCAGTTTCTGAAGCACGCATACCAGATCTCCAGTTGAAGGAAGTCTATAGATCCGAGAAACCTGTACAGGACGTGAATGGTGGAGAAGTACCGAAAATAGAAACCTGCGGCACCTGGGGTGAATACACGATCATCCTTTTGAAGGGAGATAGACAGATTAAAATTTTTGACGGAAATGGGAAAAAGGTTGAGGATTTCCAACCACTATCCGACAAAAACCCCCAATTCAATTTTGAAAAAATGTTGAGCCAGATCCCCACCGGCAAAAAAAACTTCCATTTTCGAGGGGGCGTAGATCTTGGAGATATTATACTTGACGAACTAACAAGCGCATTAGCAGCTCTTATTAAAAAAGAAATTGGAATTCGGGGTGAGGATTTTGTTAGTATTAAAACTACATTTTCCGCCTTAAAAGGAAAAAATATAGAAGTGAAGGATGGTTATCTTCTCTCTCTTGCCTGCAACGGAAAATATGTTGTTTTCTTTAGGCATCCAAACAGCAGCTTTATTTCCTTTCAAACCCAAAACGAAAAAGGAACCCCCTTAAAACCAGCTAACTGGATTCGACGGGATTCGGGTAGTGAATGGCTTAAAAGCCAACTACCACCCGACCTGAGAGAATATATTAACTCGTGTAGCAATAGTGTCAACTCTACACTCAGAACACTGAATGATTCCTACACAGCAAAAATAGGTGCTGGACAGATCTCACTCCAAGCAAAAAATACCCCAAATACGGATTGCTTTACAGACAAAATCATAGGGATAGAAGACAATGTCTGCACGGACATAGGAGATCAAAAAGTGATGTATTATTGTAGTTCACAAAGCCCTCATTATCTGATGCGCTTGGATACCACAGGAGATCCGACTCTTTGGCAGACTGAGCAGGTGAACTTTCCAAAAAAATATAGCCATGTAAAAAGCCTTAAGCTCGATCCTTCCGGAAATTTTTTTCTTTTTACTTCTGAAAGAGGCCCCATTATCTTGGCAAAGGATACGATGGAAGAAATTCCTTGTGCTTCGAAAGATGAACTCCTCAACATCGCACCGGATGGAAAAATCCGAGCGATTGGTAAAGATGGTCATTTGGTTGTGTACGAGACCAATTTTGACCAAGTAACAAAAGCACTCGATCAAAGAAAAGCCGCAGCGGCACTCCAGGGCATCAGCTTTATAGGCCGTTTCCAAAAGCAAGTTTCGCATGCCGGGACAGCACCCTCAGCCCCTTCAGCAAAAGTATACGACGCCTTCATACGAGTACGGTCGGATTTAACAGGGGTAGTGAGTAATGCTTTGAGTACCGTCTCAACCCTAGATGAGATTGCCGGAGTGCGCGATGGACTTGTGAAAACGCAGAAGGATCTGCTCGCAAAGGGTTTAAAACCAGACCAGGTGGATTTTATTATGAGCGAAGCAAAGGTTGCCCTTCAAAGGAAAGAGACTGAGCTGGCAAAGGCCCAGGTCAATCAGATGCTCGGAAATTTTCACACAAGGCTTGCTGGGAAGCTCTCATTGGCTACAGCCAGTGATCTCAAGGGAGAATTAGGAAAAATAGAGGCTCTTGGGTCTTTCGTCGACGAGAAGGATAGGAAGGCAATTCAGAGCGTAGTGGATGAATTCAATACTCAATTTACAGCTCTTCTCCAGCGTGATGTTGAAGTGATGGATCGATACATGGCAGATTTTCTTTTGGGAGTTGAGAGAAGATTAGAAAGCCTCACAAAATTGGAAGAATTTCGGGAATGGGATGAGTATGATTATCCACCACTCGTAGAGAGCCTCAAGATAGCACGAAGAAACTGCCCTCCAGAAGTGAGCAGGGCATATCAAAAAATAATAGACACCCAAAAATCACTGGAGGCTATTGCTCTCAAACATAAAAAGAAATTCGAAAAAGATTACGCGGACCATCGCACCGCCGCGGTTGAGCGAAAAGAAGCTGAAATCGATCTTTTGGAAAAAGAAATTGAAGGAGTGATCGCCCGCCTCGAGGAAAAAAACTTCAAGATAGGCGCAGAGGCGCAGGCATATCTTCAGAGAAATCCCAGACGAGAAACGCTTGAAAGAGACCTCCTAGCGCTCCAGGGGGAATTCCCAGAAGTGGCAAAAGCTCTCACACTCAAGCTGAAGTCCAACCTTGCCAATGCTCTTGGCAGGATTGAGCGACAGGAGGGAACCCATGTGGATAAAAAAACCGGACAACAGAAGGAGCTGATCGGAAAAATTTTAGTCAATCGTTTCGAAGCCAGGGTGAAGGAAAAAGGCGAGCGTACTGCCGATCTCGTCTTTATCCCCAATGATCGCTCAAAAGGTCCGGGAGTAAAGGCGGCAGATGTCATGGGTGATATAGGGTTTGAGATCACGAATAGCTATAGCAAAAAACAAACGGTCCGTCTCTATGAAGGTCTTGATCGTGAGAATGACCGAAGCGGCGGCTCATTTACGCTTCGCGGAACTCCCAGCGGAGCTTCGTACCTAAGCCAAGGCGAATACACTACCCTGAAGCAAGCGTATCGAGAATGGTCAAAGGGAAAGCAATCGAAAGTTCAGCAGGAGCTGAGAGCTCTTCGGGAGAAGATCAGTGCTCATGCAAGCAACAAGAAGCGAAACCCTCCATACCTTGGAAGTGAAGACCGAAATGAATTTAAAAGCTCGAAAGATACCTGGCTTCAAACACCAGTAGGAAAATTGTGGCAGCAAGAACACCAAGAGCTCCTTCGAACATACGGTGACTTTTGCGCAGAGCACCATGTCTTACTCCTCCAGCGCATGGATGAGATCAAAAATTCTCCCGAAGAAGCCAATGGCAATGGAAAGGGCTATGTTCCGGAGTGGCAAAGCCACTGGGTGATGGATAGCACCACAGAGCAATATTTAGAAAAAATGGCCGAAAGCCTGAATATGCAGGAAGAGCTTCAAGAAGGCGCCCTCATGCTCAAAGGACATGCGGGCACTGGAAAAGATGTGCTGATCAAAATGTACTGCGAAAGAACCCATCGGCCCTATTTTGCTTTCGACTGCTCGAAGTGGACGACCGAGTTTGAGCTCAGTGAGGATATCCGCCTCGATGCCAAAGACGGCGCATCGTTCGTCGTCAAAGACCCTTCTCTTATATTGCAAGCCATTCAGACTCCCGGAGCAGTGCTGTACTTCAATGAGTTTAATGCCATGACACACCAAGCTCAACTCTTCCTGCATGCCCTAATGGATGAAAAGCGAACGCTGACCCTAAAGACAAGCTCTGGAAAGTCTGTGAAAGCTGATCCAAGTGTCTTGATCGCGGCTTCCATGAACCCTGGCTATCCCGGAACCGACGCTCCTGGATTTGCGACCAGAGGCCGCATGGATGAGATTGAGGTCCGGTATCCAGAGCTCCTTGCGAAACCCGAGGCATCAGACCCCAATCGAAATCCTGTTTACAGTGCTTCCGAAGCTCTTCGCATTGCCAGGGGCACAGCATCACTCTCGGATCTCACATATAATACCAATTTTTCGAAAAATGATTTCGTGAAGCTGTGGGACCACTATGTGAATGGCATCGACAACGGTGCTCCAGAGCCTTCATCAGTGCAAAGATTTGATATCGATGTGATTCTCGCTTTGGTGCAATTTGGGACGAAACTTCGAGAAAACTTCATCGCGAAAATGGGAAAGGGTGAGAAAGCTAAAAAAGCTCTTCCAGTTACTCAGCCTTTTACAGCTCGTGAAATGAGGAGATGCGCATGGGGTTTGAATAAAATGAAAGACGAAGAAAAGATTACGGGCCAGGAAGATAAGGTTGCCAAAACACTCATCGAACGCTATTACTTCTGTCATATTGATAAATCGGATGAGTTGGAGGCTATTCGCCTAGCTATGAACGGCGGAAGGGTAGGTGAAGCCTCCTGGGGCCTGGAGAGGCGCGCCGCATAATCTCTCGCTTAACTCTATGCCTCGAGAACAATCACCAGAGCGTGGCAAAAAAGTAACCGTGCAAAATGCCAGAGAAAAAGCTCAACTCGCGGACCTGCATGCGAAAGAAATTCCCGTGCTGCCTTCGCAGTCGTGGGCGCTTCACTATACAGAGAGTGGCGCCAAGAGAAATGAAAAGCTTCAAGGACTTCTAGATGGTCGTTTCACGCCAGATGAAGTGGTCGCAGATCTGAGGCCTCAGGCGCTCCTCTATGACGAGAGGGATTTAGAGTCTCTCGGGAAGGATGGTGTGAACGCACGGATTCGCGAAATCACGACCCAGCTTCAACACTATGACTACGCTCGCTTTGCACGGTTTGTGAGCGCGATGAAGGGGCGCGGAATTCCTCTCGCGCACGTGCAGACCATGTACGACGCGGTGAGCAAAAACAGGACGCGAAGCAGGCTCAAAAGAAGCCTTGGCCCCACTCGGCGTCAACAAATGGACGCAGCACTTCAGGCAGAAGGACGAAGAATTCTCCAGAGTTTGCCATCCCTTCCGGGACTTTCAAAAGTCCTTCAAACTCTTGAGCTCTCTTCGATGGGATTTGAGACAGAGGCTCTTTCTCATCTTTCTTCAGAGGAAAGGACCCTTTTTGAATCACTCAAAGACGACTATCTGAAATACATCTCCACAGGAGACGAAGTGGCCTATGAAGAGCTCGTGAAGCGAATTCAACACGACGCCCCTGAGCTTCCCGAAGATCCTCCAGAAAGCAAAGAAATGGAAGAGCTCAGAGAAGAGCTGGAGCCATTCAAGGATCAGTCCCAAGGGCCCGGTACAGAGTCTGATCTGACGATCCCACCCGATGATCGCGATGAGATTGGCACGCCCATGCCGCGTCAACCAGGAGAGTCAGGAGAAAAGAAAAAGGCTGATGTGTTCTTCGAAGTGAGGGCGCAAGGCACAAGCAAGGCCCCCATGAAGGGTGACTACTGCGAAGGACGAAAGAGCTACTACGATATCGATCGCAAAGAATGGAGCAAGAAAGCAAAACGAGTCCCGTATACAACCACTGTTTCCGGAGCTGAGCGTCAGATGATCAGCGGGGTGAGCGATGGACATCTCAAAGCTCTTCCGATCCCCAATGGATACGCCTTGGATGCCAGTTCTCTCACAAATTTTCAAGGAAAAAAACCTCAGCTCTTTCGAGATCAGAAGGGATGCTTTTACATTCAGACAGATAGGCAGAGCACATTTTCGATAGACTTTCTGAAAGAAGTACCACCCTTCTTGGGAGAAGCGCCGATCCCGGAAGATACTGCACCTCTCTCCCGATGGCAGCTTTCAGCAGAGACGGAGTTTGCGATCCGGGCGGCAAAAGGAGGTCTTGGAGAAAAGGCGGAGCATCTTCGCAGGTATCTCACCTCCCATCACTTTTACCCAGGAGGTGGTGATCTTCAGATGGCAGAAGCCTTGCAGGCAAAGCTGCTCAATGAATCCACGGGGGATACGTATGTCCAAAATCTTGATGCCTCAGAGTACCTCGAATGTCGATCAGCCAATACACTCTTCATCGCCATGGCGAGAAAGGCCGGCATACCCGCCCGCATGGTCATTGGACACAAAGTGCAAGGGTCCAAGGACGGCAAAGCCGTGCTCACCAGTGCTACGGGCCACGCCTGGGCGGAAGTCTGGGACGGAAGCTCCTGGCGAAGATTTGACGCCACACCTCCTCCAAAGCCACAGGACAAGAAGAAAAATCAGGATGAAGAAAAGCTCGATGGTGATACGGAGCAAGCTGACGATGGTGGGATCGAACAGGAGCAGCAGGACAATATCCCTCAGGATGTCCAAGATAAGATTGACCAGACGATGCAGGACATGGAAGAAAACAATCCTTCTGAAATGCCTGAAGCCAGTGACTTAGAAATGCAGCAGGCTCAGTCAGATCTTGAGCAGGCCAAAGAAAAAGCCGAAAGTATGCAGCAGCGCCAGGAGGAGATGAAGGAGCAGATTAACAAGGCTCAGAATTTTGAAGAAGTGGAAAAGGCAAAAGAAGCGGTGGAAAAAGATGAGGAGCTTTCAAAGGACATGAAAGAAGATCTGAACGAGCAAGTAAAAGCCAAAGAGGAAGCCATGAAGAAAGATATGGAAGAGAAGATCGAAAAAATAACCGACGATGGATTTATGGACGAGAAGAAAGGAGAGGAGCTGCTCGAGCAGCTGAAGAAAAAAGAAGGAAGAGATCTCGACCAGCTGAAGAAAAAGCTCGTGGAGGAAAGCACCCTTGCGGATCAGTACGAAAAGATTAAGGAAGATGTGGAACCATTGGTCGAGAAGTGGGCTGAGTACTTTGCTCAGCATTTACCTAAAAAGGATAATATTGAACTCGATGAGGACGCCCTGACCCGGCAGGGGAGATTAAATCAACGTTCGCTCAACAAGTATAGAAATTTAGCGCTGTTTTTGGTAAAGAATCCTCGGGTGATGAGGTCAAGTGTTGAGCCCAAATTTATTGCCTCCATTCTTCTCGACGTCAGTGGATCCATGCAAGGAAAGAAGCTCACAGATGCGGTCAAACTTCTTGTCTTTTACTGTGAGCTCTTTACCCAGATCAGCAAAATGTTTGGATATATTCGCTTTTCCATTAGCATTTTTTCTGATGTTATTCGGCAGATCAAAGCCTTCGACCAGGACTATGACTCAGCTGACCGATATGATTTCCTCGATGGCATGATCGCCACCGTGAAGTATCGCCTCATGAAATCCGTGAATGCTTCAGGAGGAACGAATATGCTCGACGCTCTCAAAAAGACCTCGGAAGATTTGAGCAAAGAAAAAGATAACGGTGATGATTTCGTGAGCGCTTTTTATTTCATCGGGGATGGTGGAGATACGTGCGGTCATCAGGACCAGATTCGAAAATTTCTTACCGTGACGGATGAGCAAGGATTTGGCGATCACATGAAATCTGCCATTTTTTCGGGAGATGAGTCTCAGAAAGCAGTTCTGGCCAATATTTTTGGCGAGGAGAATACAAGGGCTGCGGAAGAGCCCGAAGATCTTATCGAAGAAAGCATGATCAAGTTTGGAGAGGATATTGAGGGATATCTGGAGGGGAAAACACTCTAAAAAATAAGGGACATTGTAAAAAAACGGTTTGATGGTAAAATGCCGGATGTTGAACTAGGTTTTTTACCAAAATTGGTGAAACTTGTGTTGAACCAAAATCAGAGTATGACGTTCGAATTTTATGTGAGCTGATCGAAAGAAGTCAGTATGAATAAAGAAGAAGCTTGAGATGAATGATTTTGGGAAAGGAGGGTGCGATTCGGAACCGAAAGAGCTTGCGAAGCAAGCGCTGGAGGTGGAGAATCGCAACCGACGCCGGGGTGTAGCGTAGTTGGCTAGCGCGCTAGCATGGGGTGCTAGAGGTCGTGGGTTCGAGTCCCGCCACCCCGACCATTCTTCGAATGGCCTAGCCACAAGGCAATCATTTCAATGATATGAATCTCTTTTCAAAGCATAAGACCCTAGAAAAAACCGATGAGGCGACCCGAATATCGCACGTCAATCTCATTACCGCCTCACGTCTCGACACCAAGGAGGTTCTTACCTGGGTGGCCGGCAACGAAGGGGGTCTCACCCAACAGGAGGCGGAGCGCCGCATGGCGCAGTACGGAAGCAATGAGTTGATTCAAGAGAAGCCACCGACCTGGTACGCGATCCTTCTGAAAAATTTCCTTCACCCCTTTATTATTGTCCTCTTTCTCCTCGGGGCTATTTCCTATGCCACGGGAGATCAGCGGGCGGTGATTGTGATGCTGATCATGGTGGCGGTGAGTGTTCTTCTGAATTTTTTTCAAGAATTTCGTTCTTCCCGCGCCGCTGAGAAGCTGAAGGAAATGGTCCACACGACCTCCAGCATCCTGCGTCAATACCAGGAGGAGCGAGAGGATGGCACGATCGATCTCATCAGCCGCTGGAGCGAGACTCATATTCACGACCTTGTTCCCGGTGACATGATTCGCCTTTCCGCGGGAGACATGGTCCCGGCCGACATTCGCGTGCTGTCATCGAAAGATCTCTACATCAGCCAATCGGCCCTCACCGGAGAATCCATGCCTGTCGAGAAGGACAATGTCGTGACCGCAAAAATAAATGGTGCGAACGGGGTTCATGGAGGGATGGCCAAAACAAAGACAGAAAACCCTTTAGAGCTCCGCAATCTTTGTTTTCTTGGGACCAACGTCATCAGTGGCTCCGCCAAAGCGGTCGTCATCACCACCGGGAGCAATACCTTTTTTGGAGCTCTTTCCAAGAGCATTTCAGGAAAACGTCCGGAAAACAGCTTTGAAAAAGGGGTGAAAAAGGTCTCCTGGGTCCTGATCCAATTCATGATTACCATGGTTCCCATCGTTTTCCTCATTAATGGATTCACGAAGGGGGACTGGCGTAACGCCTTTCTTTTTGCCATTGCGATTGCCGTCGGCCTCACCCCCGAAATGCTTCCCGTGATTGTGACGGCGAATCTTGCCAAGGGCGCGGTCGCGATGTCGAAGGAAAAAGTGATTGTGAAAAAAGTGAATGCCATCCAGAACCTCGGCGCCATGGATATTCTTTGCACCGATAAGACGGGGACCCTCACCCAAGACAAAATCGTCCTGCTCGAATATGTGAATATCCACGGCCACAAAGCGCCCTCAGTCCTCGAATACGCCTACATGAACAGCTATTTTCAAACAGGCCTGAAGAGCCTTCTCGACCGCGCGGTGCTCGACTTCCCAGAGCTTCAGGAAAAGCTGAACATTTCACACCTTCAAAAAATCGATGAGATCCCCTTCGACTTCACCCGCCGCCGCATGTCCGTCGTGGTGGAGGACAAAGGACAGCACATGCTGGTGTGCAAAGGCGCTACGGAGGAAATTCTCAAAATCTGTACTCATGCCGACGACAATGGAAAAATTATTTCACTTACCGACGACACCCGCGCCGAAGCCGTCAACCTCAAAAATAAATTTAACCAGGATGGGCTTCGAGTGATTGCCGTGGCCTACAAACGTTTCAAGACTCCCCAGGCGGCATATCACCTTGAAGACGAATCAGACCTCGTGCTGACCGGGTTTATCGACTTCCTTGATCCCCCAAAAGAAACCGCTTCGGTGGCCATCAAGGCCCTCACGAACGATGGGGTGAGTATGAAGATTCTCACAGGAGACAATGATCTGGTGACGCGACATATCTGTCGCCATGTGGGGATCCCTTGTGAAACCATTGTGCTCGGCA
This sequence comes from uncultured Candidatus Peribacteria bacterium, assembly GCA_964634525.1. Classification (GTDB taxonomy): domain Bacteria; phylum Patescibacteriota; class Gracilibacteria; order JAUYGZ01; family JAUYGZ01; genus CAZWLI01. Next base: position 18,355 of record CAZWLI010000090.1, read on the forward strand.
GCGAGATTCAGGATCTTTCTGAAAAAGAGCTCGCGAATCTTGCCGATAAGACGACCGTCTTTGCCAAAGTCACCCCCGAACAAAAAGCCCGCATTATCAAAGCGCTCAAAACCAAAGGCCATACCGTTGGCTTCATGGGGGACGGGATCAACGATGCGCCGGCGCTTCGCGAAGCAGACGTTGGGATTTCCGTTGATACTGCGGCGGACATCGCGAAAGAATCCTCGGATATTATTCTCCTCGAAAAAAGCCTTCTCGTGCTTCAGACCGGCGTGATCAGAGGCCGCCAGATCTACGGCAATATTATGAAGTACATCAAGATGACAAGCAGCTCCAACTTTGGCAACGTCCTCAGTGTGCTCACCGCGAGCATTTTCCTCCCCTTCCTCCCCATGCTCCCGATTCACTTCCTCATTCAAAATCTTTGTTATGATTTCTCTCAACTGGCGATTCCCTGGGACACGATGAGTAAAGATTTCCTCGAGAAGCCCCGCAAGTGGGACCCGAGCGGCATTGCGAAATTCATGCTCTGCATCGGCCCCATCAGCTCAATTTTTGACATCGCCACCTTCCTTGTTCTTTGGTATGTCTTTCGAGCCAACTCGATCGCTCTCCAGGGCCTCTTCCAGTCCGGATGGTTTATCGAAGGCCTCCTTTCTCAAACGCTTATCATCCACATGATTCGCACCCCAAAACTTCCCTTCTTTCAAAGCAACGCAGCGCCGGCGGTTCTCTTTACGACCTTGATTATTATGGTTATCGGCATTCTGATTCCCTTCTCACCCCTTGGGAAAGCCGTCGGCATGATCCCACCACCCCTCACCTATCTCCCGTGGGTTTTTGGAATTCTTCTCGCCTACTCAATCTTCACCCAGATCGTGAAGATGCTCTACATTCGGAAGTTCAAGAGTTGGTTATAGATTCTACCCCTCCTTCCGAAGGAGTTGAAACGCCTCATCTGGAAGCACCTTGAGGAGGAGGAGGACGAGGAGGTAGACGAGCGCGCCAATGCCGACGAGAGGGATCACGCTGATGGTCGACTGGCCATACCAGATGAAGGCGCCCATGGCCGTTGCGGCAATAGCGAATTTGAGGAGAGTTTTATAATCCAGCGGGATGTGGATTGTTTTTCGGCATTCGAGGTAGGTCAGTACGAGGACGATGATCTCGGAGAAAATGGTGGTAATACCGGCGGCAATGAAGCCGTAGTGAGGGATGAAGACAAGGTTCGTCAGGACATTGAAGATGACGCCCACGAGATTAATGCGCAGAATTTTTTTCTGATTCCCGCTGGCGATGAGCACGAAGGTGAAGAGAATATTGAGAAAGGCAAAGAGGGTTGGGAAGAGCGCGAGCTGAAAGGCGAGGTCGGCGCCGTAGTACCCCGGAACGTTTCCCGTGAGGAAAGCATGCCCCATGACAAAATTCATCAGCGGGCGAGCGAGAACAATGCCTCCGGCGACCATGGGGAAGGTCATAAAGGCAAGGAAGCTGAAGGCAAGAGATGCGATTTTTTTTGCCTTTTCTACGCTTTCACGAAAAGCCTGGCTGAGGGAGGGGAGAACATTGTTCATGAAAAAGACAGGGAACACGGTGAGGAGCTCGACGACACCGCTCGGGTAGCCGTAGATGGCGATCTCGTTTTTCTCCCGAAAAAAGGAAATCATCAGTTCGTCGATCTTGAAGTAGATGGTGCCGAGAATAATCGCGATGCCATACGGAAGCGCTTCTTTGAAAATTTTCTTCCAGTACGGCGCGTGGAAGCGGAAGGAAAAGGGAAAGAATCTTTTCGTGGTCCAGGCCGTCATGCCATACGTCACCAGGGTGCCGAGGATGCCGGCAAAGAGGAGGTGGTAGAAAAGCATGGGGAGACTCGGGAAAAAAAGAATCACGCCGACGATGTAGGCGGTCATAATGATTTTGCCAACCACGAGCGCGATGGTCGGCTGAATCATTTTGAGGTGCACCTGGAGGATCGAGGACACCGTGCTGGCCATCATCGTGAGGATGGTGGTGATCGCCGCCAGCGAGACGCCAACCTTCACCTGCCAGGTGTAGTTTTCAAAGGGAATGACGAAGACGAAGAGTGAGGCGAGAACCATGGCGAGCAGGATGGTGAAAAAACGCATGCCGAAAATATTGCCCATGATGAAGCGCTGCTCGTCCGCGGAGACAGCTTGGGAGATCTCTCGTACGGCGATCGTGTAGAGGCCGAAATCCGCCACGATGCCGAAAAAGGAGAGGTAGGTGTAGATCAGCTTGTAGTCCGAGGGCACGCCGGAGAGTCCCGGAAGAGATTCGAGCGAGGTGACATATTGAATGGTGACCACGGAAAGCATGCCAATCATCACCTTGCCGATGATCTGGATGGCGGTAGAGCTGAGGATTTTTCTTGCGGTCGACATTGGAGTTTATAAGGGGGTGGCTGGAGAGATATTTTTCTTTCTCGACCCGCTCGACCTCCAGGCGGCGGCCTCGCTTAGTCCTCGTTCGCTCCTCCTCCCAGAACCTTCCCGCTCGCTCACGTGCGGATGGTCTCGAAAGAAAAATATCTCTCCAGCCAATTTAAGAAAGCGTTATTGAGAAATCCGGGTGCCCGTTCAGGAAGCTTTGAAGCGGCATGGGTTTTTTACCAGCGAGGCGGACTTTTTTGATTTCAATCGCCTCATGCTTCAATTCAATCTCCAGGAGATCTAATTTTTGCCCTTTCCACACGATAAAAATGCCAGGCCAGGAATAATACGCTCGGAACATGTTCCAGATTTTTTCGGGAGAATCTTTTGCAAAATCAACGTGGCCATCTTCTTTTGAAATCTTCGTACAGGTGGTGGCTTCGGACTCGTTCTGAGCCACCGGCTTGAGAGAGGAAAAACTGTCGAGAACCTTCGACACAAGATCAGCGCCAATCCGGAAAGCGAAGGCAATGAGCTCGGGGAAAAGAATATCGTTTCGGATAGGAAATTTTTCTTGGGCAAAAATCTCGCCACCATCCATTTTCTTTTCCATGCGGATAATGCTCACGCCGGTTTCCGTGTCACCATTCAAAAGTGCTGTTTGGATAGGCGTGGCGCCACGGTATTTCGGGAGGAGTGAGGGATGAATGTTCAGGCTGTCTTTCTTGGGCATGCTTAAAACCGCCTCTGGCAAATACGCGCCATACGAGGCGGTGATCAGGAAATCAAAGGGTTCTTTCACGAGTTTCTTGAGCTCCAATACTTTCTCAGGTTGAAAAACTTTCAGTCCAAGCTCCAGCGCTCGAACTTTCACCGCGGATGGAGTCACGATCTGTTTTCTCCCGACCGGTTTGTCCGGCGTGGTGACGATGCCAATAACCTCGTGCTCTTGGTTCAGCTTTTCGAGGACGGGGATCGCGAAGGGGGGGGTTCCGAGGAAGAGGACGGTCATAGCTTGTAGCTTACTAGAAAATCACTGGAGAATAATACTCCAAGGCTAACAAGCTAAGAAGCTAACAAGCTAAAAAGCTTTTTAATATTTCGCCAAATGCGCAAAGGCCTTGTTGGCCTGAGCCATCTTGAAGGCGTCTTCTTTTTTCTTCACCGCCGAGCCGGTCCCTTCACAGGCTTCAATGAGCTCATTGGCCAGACGCTTCGCCAGGGGCGAGCCCTTTTTGTCTCGGGCAGCGGCAAGAATCCATCGGAAAGAAAGCGCCATCTGACGCTTTGGCTGGACCTCCACCGGGATCTGATACACGGAGCCCCCGATTCTCTTTGCGCGCACTTCGAGGGTGGGAGTCACATTGCGGATGGCTTTTTCAAAGGTCTCGTGCGGCTTCGTATACCCACGCGTCTTCACAATCTCCATGCAGTCTTCGAAGATTTCTCGAGCCACCGTTTTCTTACCACGCTTCATGATACTATTGATAAACCGCTCGGCGAGCTCAGTCGAATGGATGGGCATGAATTTGGGGGATTGCTTCATTGATGAGGAATTAGCTTTTTAGCTTGTTAGCTTATTAGTTTTTCAAGAATTATTCGTAGCATTCGTAGATTCGCATGCTTATTCGTAGATTCGGATCGCCTAGCTACGCTTGGCCCCGTAGAGCGAGCGTCCTTGTTTTCGATCTTTCACCCCTTCACAGTCGAGACGACCGCGTACGATATGGTAGCGCACGCCCGGCAAGTCCGGAACACGTCCACCACGGATCGTTACCACAGAGTGCTCCTGAAGATTGTGACCCTCGCCGCCAATGTAGGCGATCACTTCAAAGCCATTCGTGAGCTTCACTTTCGCAATCTTTCGAAGCGCCGAGTTGGGCTTCTTCGGCGTCATGATGGTCACCTTCGTGCACACGCCACGCTTCTGCGGGTTACCGCGAGGGAGCCGTATCGAATGAAGATTTCGACTGTTGAAAATCGTTTGAAGCGCCGGCGCTTTTGATTTCCTCTTCGCGGTTCTTCGAGGATGACGAACGAGCTGATTGATAGTGGGCATAATGTAAAAAGCTTGTTCATTGTACGAAGAATCGCCTTCTTTGCAAGTGAAAAAGAGAGTGCTACGATGAGGATATGAACATCCAAGCTTTTCATCTTTTGTTTGATCTTCTTTGCGTCAGGCTGGGTGGCCTCCATGCCCTTCATTTTCAGGGGGGCGTTGAGATCGAACACCGCCATGGTATTGTCATGGAATTCTATTTTGACGAAGGGGTGATCGTGTACCGTTTCGTGATCCCGAACCACCTGCGCCAGACACTCGGGAGGCCTGTACAACACGAAGAAAAAAAGCCGCTCACGGCGGATGAATGCCTTGCGCTTCGCGAGGATCTTTCGCAGATGAAGGGGTTTGAAGAAGCGTTCGAAGCCAGCGTTTAGCGATGAGCGTTTAGCGTTTAGAAAATTCCTAAACCCTAAACCCTAAACCCTAAACCCTTTATTCTTGAACGACCGTCAGCACCAGCTCCTCCTTGCCATCATCGACAGCTTCATTCGTACCGCGATGCCCGTGGGGTCGCGCACCATTGTGCGAGAGTACAAGATGAGCGTCTCGCCCGCCACGATTCGGAATGAAATGGCGGACCTCGAGGAGCGGGGGCTTATCTGCCAGCCCTATACCTCGGCCGGTCGCGTACCCACGTCCAAGGGGTATCGGTTTTTTGTCGAGACGCAGAAGGCCTCGCGATCAGAAGAAAAGCTTGCAAAAAACGCTTTTGAAAAGCAGGTCAGTCAATATCAAAACCAGCTCGAGCGCCAGCGGGTGTACCGGGCCGTCGACATCTTGTCGAGAGTCGTGGACAATCTTGCCTTTGCCACACTGCCGGATAATAACCAGACTATTTTTCTCGGCCTCTCCAATGTCCTCAAGCAGCCGGAGTTCATGACCCACCCGGAGGTGGCCACCCGCGTGGTGGAGGTGCTGGAGCGCAATTTTGTCACCCTGCTCGAGACTTTGGAAATAGGCGAGGAGGCGCGAGTCTATATTGGAGAAGAAAATTTGATTGAGCAATTTCAGAGTTGCAGTATGCTGATCACGAAATATTCCCTTGGCAATCGCGATGGCTGCCTGGGCGTGCTCGGCCCCATGCGCATGCGCTACTCGTACAACAAAGCGGCGCTGATGGAGGCGAAGGCGTTTTTGGAAGAGTAAAGGGGAGAAAAAACACACCAGATATCCTACGAATAATTCCTAACAAGCTAACAAGCTAATTCCCTCCTCATGAGTGACGATCAAAACAATCAACAGGGCCCAACGCCTCCTCCCGGCGACCAAGGGCAACCCCCGAAGGATGGCATGGCGGAGATTAAGAAGAAGATCGAAGAAGCCAAACGCAAGGAGGAAGAGGCCACAAATCGGCAGGATGCGGAGAGCGCTCAGCACGTCGTAGAGCAGATCACAACCCTGAAGATCGCCCTGAATGATGCGAACAACAAAGCGCTTCGCGCCCTTGCTGATCTCCAAAACGCGAGGAAGCGCATGGAGGAAGAAAAAGCGACGTTTGCTACTTTTGCCACGAAGAATGTGGTGCTGGAGGTGATCGACATGCTTGAAAATTTCGAGCGGAGCATGGCCCACAAGCCGGATACTTTGAAGGATGGCGATTGGCTCAAAGGGCTCGAATTGCTCTCTGCGCAATTTCAAAAATTCTTTAGTATCCATGGTGTCAAAAAGCTTGAAGCCAAGGCTGGGGACAGGGTTGACCCAGCCAAGCACGAAGCGGTCATGGCAAGCGAAGGGGAAGAAGGGGTTATTCTGGAGGTTTTTTCAACCGGCTACGAGATGGGCGGGCGGGTGATTCGAACGGCGAAGGTGAAGGTGGGGAGTGGTAAGAAGTCTTGACTTTCTATATCTTAGTGCTAAAATGCGGGCCCTTTATCATACGTTATGAAAGCTGGTTTTCAGGTTGAAATTGCTGATCTTACCCCCGCCCCGAGATCATTGGCATCTGCCTTGGCGCTGCGAGCAGATGGCAGGACAGGCGCGGTCATCGATGGCACAAGGGGGGCGTTGAAGGCGGGGGCGTTTAAGAGGCCTGGAACACCACCTGCAGCACCGGATCCTCAAAGGGAAGCACAAAGGAAAAAAATTGCCCTTGAAGAGGCTCTGAAGCACTTATTACCAAAACTCCAGCGATACGTGAACAAGCCATTCAGGGCTTTGCTAACAGAGTTGAAGCGTAAGGCAGAGAATCGTAAGCAAAAAGATATCATAGAAGGGCTGGGTGATGTTGAGGAAAAACTGATGGGACACTTGGAGGGCTTATTGCTTAATTTTGATACCTTATTCAGGTTGGTAGAAAGTGAAGTGTTGAGAATTGCTGATATTGAGCTTCTTACGGATTGTTGAGAGCAATGTTTGAATCGCTCATTTTTCCTATTCATGACTCATTCTTTTCAAACCGAACTGAGTGAATGTCCTCATATTTTGCTCTTAAAGGAACAGGAGGAGGCTCTTCGAAACGCTGGTGTTTCTAAGGAGGCAACATTGGAAACACATCTTGAGTTTCTTGAGTGCCACAAATTTCGAGCGAAAATTTCAGGAGTTTTGGTGATGGTTGGAGAAGCTCTCCGGGATCGCTCCGACCGAGAGGAGATTCTTCAAACCCCCCTGTCGCGCTGGGGAATTTCGACGCTTCTCAGTATGGGCATCATCAGCCCCGCCATGCTCGATGACGTTATCGAGGGCTTGGAAGAGGCGCGAGCTGAAATAACAGCTTATGTGACCATGCAGTATTTTTCTTCCACATGCCTCAAGCCTTGTTTTGATCAACTGAGAAGAGAAGGGAAAGCCGAGTATGTGGAAAAAATTGAGATGGATATACTGCCTCTTATTCGCACCCAATTGGTTATCATTGATTATATCTCCGAAGATCAGCCTACAACACTTGACCTCCATGTGGAAAAGCTGAACGATGCTCTGGAAAAATTTCAAACAGGGCTTCAAAAAGGAGAGCTTGGTTTTTTTCCTCCTTTTGTCTGTGAAAATTTGCCATGGGTTCTCGAAGCTATTATCAAGGGACTTGCTTGGCAAAAGGAAAATAACCATGTTTACGGATTAAGCGCCGCTCTGGAACCGAGTGAAGAAGGGGAATTCGAACTGGTCCCTGTTTATGGAGATCATGACGAGGATGATGAAGGCGGGCTTGCGCTTCTCGGTGATGAAGGTGAGGATGACGATGAAGAGCTCCTCGAGCAAGAAGCCGCTCGTCTTATAGAATTGGGAAAGATGGAAAGTTACGAGGAATTATGTGATTCCCCTGCAGGGGCAGAATTATTGAATAGAGGAAGAAATGCTGTTCTGAAGTCTATCGTTGATCATAACCAGCCGGAAATCAAAGCTCTCAAGGATGAAGGAAAGATAAAACCGCGAGCCCTTAAAGATGTAACCATAGATGCGGAATATATGACCTTTTCAGAGGTACCCGCGAGAGAACAGCCTCACGACAGAGCAGTGTAATTATTTCCCTTCGCTCTTCATCCCCCGCTTCTCCTTGATCTTCTCCGCCACCGCTGCCGGCACTTTTGCGTAGTGAGAGAATTCCATGGTGTAGGCAGCTCTGCCCTGAGACATGGAGCGAATATCGGTCGCATAGCCAAAGAGCTGGGAGAGGGGAACAAGCGAATTGATCGTCTTGGCCATACCGCGGTCGCCCATGGAGCTGATTTGGCCTCGGCGAGATTGCAGGTTGCCCATGATATCGCCCATGTATTCCTCTGGTGTCACAACCTCCACCTTCATGATGGGCTCGAGGAGTACGGGGTCGGCAGAGCGCATACCATTTTTGAAACCAAGGATGGCGGCCATCTTGAAGGCCATTTCCGAGGAGTCCACTTCGTGGTAGCTGCCGTCGTTGAGCGTGACCTTCACATCGGTCACCGGGTAGCCGGCGACAACGCCTTTTTGGATGGCTTCCTTGAGGCCCTTCTCCACGGCCGGAATATATTCACGAGGAATCCTTCCTCCCACGACCGCATCTTCAAATTCAAATCCTTTGCCGGGTTCGGAGGGCTCCATCGTCATCTGCACGTGGCCATACTGGCCGCGGCCACCGGATTGCTTGATGTGCTTGCCTTCGGCCTCCACCTTCTTCTGGATTGTCTCGCGGAAAGCCACCTGGGGTTCGCCCACATTGGCCTCCACTTTGAATTCTCGCCGCATGCGGTCCACGATGATGTCGAGGTGGAGCTCGCCCATGCCGGAGAGAATCGTCTGATTCGTCTCTTCGTCCGTTGAGACCTTGAAAGTCGGGTCCTCTTCAGAGAGTTTGTTCAGGGCGATGCCCATTTTCTCCTGGTCGGCTTTTGTCTTGGGCTCGATGGCCATGGAGATCACGGGCTCCGGGAAATGAATTTCCTCCAAGATGATCGGAGCTTTTTCGTCGCAAAGCGTGTCGCCGGTGAGCGTTTCTTTCAGGCCCACCACGGCGCCGATATTGCCGGCTTGGATCTCGGTAACTTCCTCGCGGTCATTCGCGTGCATTTACAGGAGACGTCCGACACGCTCCTTCTTTCCGGAAATCGTATTCACGATATAGCTTCCATTCTTCATGACACCGGAATAGACGCGGATATAGGTGAGGCGACCGACGAAGGGATCCGTCTGGATTTTGAAGGCCAGTGCGGCCATAGGCTCATCAATGTCCGGTTTTCGCAGGAGCTCTTTGCTCTTGTCCTTCACGTCGACCCCCTTTGTCAGGGGCTTGTCGAGCGGGGAGGGGAGGAAATCCTTCACCGCATCGAGGACGAGGATGACACCTTTGTTCTTCAGTGAAGAGCCACACATGATCGGATAAAATTGACCGGTGATGACACCTTTTCGAATGGCGCCCTTGATTTCTTCCGGGGAAACTTCCTTCTCTTCCAAAAATTTGCTCATAATGACCTCATCGTATTCCGCGACTTTTTCCAGGAGTAAGTTTCGGTATTTTTTCGCCTGTTCCATCATATCCTCCGGGATGGCGGCTTCGGCAACCGTTCTTCCCGTATCGTCTTTGTCAAAGAGCCAAGCCTTCATCTCCACCAGATCAACAACGCCGTGAAATGCTCCCTCAAAACCAATGGGGAGCTGGATTGGCGCTGCATTTTTACTGAGACGCTGGTGGATGGTGTCAACCGTCATGAAAAAATCACCACCGATTTTGTCCATTTTATTCGCAAAGCAAATGCGCGGGACATTGTATTTGTCCGCCTGCCGCCAGACCGTCTCGGATTGCGGCTCCAC